>CAXUOL010000261.1:0-8424 GCA_964252435.1 uncultured Nostoc sp. | reverse complement strand
GGACGCAGAATTGTTAATAACAAAGCTGCACCAGAACTTATATATCCCACCGTACTAATACCAGTGGCAGCAAGGGTATAAAGACCAACGGCAGAGAATAAGTGTAAAGCAATGGCAACCCAGAGCGATCGCTTTGCCAACACTGTGACATACTTCACTTGTTTCTCATCAACTGGAATTCCTTTTTCAGTTGATTGTGCTGCTTCTGCTAAGACTTCTTTGGCTTGAAAATGCACATTCCACGGTACGGTAACAATTACCAACAGCCACCAAAAACTTGCACCACCAATCACCCAGTCAAGAAAATTACCAGCAGGGATGTGCAACCATTGCAGTAAGCCAAAAGCCGCCAGCACCACAACCACAATTCCTGCAATGGAACTGATGAAAAAGTTAATATACATCTTGCTGCGTCTCCGGTAAAACTATCACCTCGATCATGACTGTACCCTAGCAGTTATACGGAAATACTTGTGATGGTTTTTCTAGTAGCACATATCCCACTGTGCAGAATTCAAACTTCAAAATTTCTTGGGTTCAGAATGCTTGTGATAGTTTTTTTAGTAGCACATATCTTATTGTACGTAATTCACAATTCAAAAATTCTGATGTTCAATAGGTCAACCATAAATCAATTCTGAGGAACAATTTCTTTAATGATCTCAATAAATGTTTGCAAGATAGGTGATGACTCATCTTGTCGCCAGACGGCTGCAAGCTCCACGTTTGCTATTGACGTGTTGAGATTGGTATAAACAACCCCTGTCCTGTGGATATTACGAATTGATGCAGGAGCAAGGGAAACACCCATACCAGCAGAGACAAGACCGAGTATTGTTTGCTTATGGCTTGCTTTTTGAACGACTTTAGGACTGAAACCAGCTTGTTGGAATAAACTGATACATAAATCATAGTAGCTGGGTTCTAAATGACGCGACACCAAAATGAAAGATTCATCGCCTAAGGCGGACAAAGTTAATTCCGGCTTTTTAGCTAGAGGATGAGACTCTGGCAAAACCACCACAAATGGTTCTTGCAGAATCATAGACAAGTTTAGAGACGCATCATTTACAGGGGGAATCATCAGCCCAAGATGAATTTGACGGTTTTGTAAAGCCTGTACTTGGGCACTGGTTGTCATTTCCTCTAAATCCAATTCCACGCTAGGGAAACGCTCTCGAAATATCCGAAGAACTTTCGGCAAAATGCTATAAGTTGCAAAACCAGAGAAACCCACAGCAAGTCGCCCAATTTCTCCCTGTGCAACAAGTCTTGCCACTTTTATTGCGTGAGATGCTTTATCCAAAACTTGACGCGCCTCCTGCAAAAAAGCTTTTCCTGCTTCTGTAAGCTGAACCTGACGCTTGGTGCGGTGGAATAGTGAGACGCCCAATTCTGCCTCTAATTGGCGTATTTGTTGACTTAGAGGTTGCTGCGCCATATGGAGTCTTTGGGCTGCTCGACCAAAATGTAATTCTTCTGCAACTGCGACAAAGTAGCGTAAATGCCTTAGCTCCATTTTTTGAACTTTTTAAGTGTTAATTACCTATAAAAAATGTGTTGGACAGGGCGACAGCTAGCATCTAATGTAATAGCTAGTCGTTGCGAAATATAGGACTGTAGTAATAAGTCTATGAGTAGTTTGCACTTCAACACCAAGATATTTCAAAAAGAAAAAATTCTTTTAGCAAATACAGAAGAATATATCATCCGGGGAGGGCATCATCTTTTTCCACTTTTACCCAAAGCATTTGCAGGTATTGGGCAAATCGGAGTCATAGGTTGGTCATCTCAAGGTTCTGCCCAAGCACAGAATTTAAGAGATTCTCTTAGGGGAACTGATATTAAAGTCAAAATAGGTCTGCGAGAAAATTCGACTTCTATTCCATTAGCTCAAAAAGCTGGCTTTACCACAGATGATGGCACATTGGGAGAGATGTATGAAGTGCTTTCGTCTTCACAATTGTCCATACTTCTCATTTCTGATGCTGCACAAGCTAACAATATAGAGCGAATTTTTGAGTCTCTTTGTCCAGATTCTACACTCGGCTTATCTCATGGATTTCTACTGGGATACCTCAAAAGTATTGGTAAAGATTTTCCTGAAAATATTAACGTGATTGCCGTATGTCCCAAAGGGATGGGCCCTTCAGTTAGGAGACTTTATGAGCAAGGCAAAGAAGTGAATGGGGCTGGCATTAATTCTAGCTTTGCCATTCATCAAGATATTAACGGCAAAGCAACAGATTACGCACTTGGATGGTCAATTGCCATAGGTTCACCTGTTACATTTCAAACTACACTTGAAGAGGAATATAAGTCTGATATCTTTGGAGAAAGAGGCGTGTTACTTGGAGGAATTCACGGAATTGTAGAAAGTCTTTACCGTTGGTTTATTGGTCAAGGATTCTCTAAAGAAAGTGCGTTTGCTATGAGTGTGGAATCTATCACTGGTCCAATTAGTAAGCTGATTTCCCAAAAGGGAATTTTGTCTGTTTACGAGTTTTTGAATGAAAGAGATCGGGAAGCTTTTAAAAAAGCCTATTCTGCTGCTTATCATCCGGCTTTTGAAATTTTGATGGAGATATATAACGATGTTGCTTCTGGAAGCGAAATCAAGAGTGTTATTGAAGCAGAACATCGGCATCAACGCTATCCTATGAAAAATATTGATGGAACCCAAATGTGGCAAGTTGGCGCTAGTGTCCGTGCTAAAAGACATCCAGAAAATATTGCCGTTAATCCCATCACCGCAGGCATTTATATTGCCACAATGATGGCTCAGGTAGACTTACTTCAAGAAAAAGGGCACTCCTATTCAGAAATCGCTAATGAATCCATTATTGAAAGCGTGGATTCTCTTAATCCCTATATGCACCACAAAGGCATCGCGTTTATGGTTGATAATTGCTCGATAACAGCGCGATTAGGAGCAAGAAAATGGGCATCAAGATTCGATTACATTTTATATCAACAAGCTTTTCCTATGCTGGACTCCGATCTCAGGATAGATAAGGAACTATTTGATCAGTTTTTAACGCATGAAATTCATCAAGTTTTGTCAGTTTGTGCAAAATTACGTCCGTCTATTGATATTTCAATTGTTGGGTGAATAGCGAACTTGTTATACCAATTATTGGATGAGATAGCTACGCCAAATTGATTGACTATCTTTACTACCTTTTTCTGGAAGCAGCAATCGCCAAGTTTTACCTTCTTGCTGAATTTGTAGATAAACATCAAAGGGTTTTTGTGGTTGCGTCAAGCGGCGTTTTGGTAGCTTAACAATCAAGTCGTAGGTTCCCCGAACGTGGAAAGCTGGTAAATTTTCAATCGTCAGGGGTTGTTCTTGGGTAATTGATAGCCGCTTGATTTCAAATCCTTGAAAATCTAAATCCAACTGTTGACTAAGTTTCTGTTGAGTTTGTTCTAGCCCAAGTGCGATCGCTTTTTGCACTAAATCGCTAGTTGGTAGCAGTCCAATACTGCCACAAGCTGTCACTAGCACCAGCAATATTGCTATCAAAACTAACCGCACCATGTTATTCCTGAGATTCCACTTATCAGCGATAGTATAACTGTAGATTCTCTCAATTCTCTCATCTACCATGCCAAAACAGTCTATAGGTCTTGATAATCAACTCTACAATTATCTTTTATCCGTTTCGCTGCGGGAACCAGAGATTCTTGAGAAGTTGCGCCAAGAAACCGCCAATCATCCCCGGAGTGGAATGCAGATTTCACCAGAACAAGGGCAGTTTATGAGCCTTCTGGTGCAGTTAATTGGAGCGAAAAAAACCCTAGAAGTTGGAGTATTTACGGGTTATAGCTCACTTTCTGTAGCTTTGGCACTACCGCCTGATGGCAAGATTATCGCTTGTGATGTGAGTGAAGAATTTACTGCGATCGCAAGGCGGTATTGGCAAGAAGCCGGGGTTGCTGATAAAATCGATCTCCGATTAGCACCAGCTTTGGAAACTTTAGATCGGCTATTAGCAACTGGACAAGCCGAAACTTTTGATTTTGCCTTTATTGATGCTGATAAAGAAAATTATGATGGATATTATGAGCGATCGCTGCAATTAGTTCGTCCAGGTGGATTGATTGCGATTGATAATGTTTTATGGTCTGGACAAGTAGCCCAGGAGCAAAATCAAGATGAAAGCACCCAAGCAATCCGGGCGCTGAATGAAAAGTTACATCATGACGAACGCATTACCCTCTCTCTTGTCCCCATCGCCGATGGACTTACTTTAGCAATCAAGCGACCTTAATACAGCAAGAGCGCACAACTAGCTGTGCGCCCTTATTACATGTTCTACTTCTATTTACTTAGAAGTTATAACCAATTCCTAACTGTAGTCCTACATCAGTATCATCCACAAAAGCAGCATTTACACCACCTGTTAGCGTAAGTTTAGAACCGATAGGAAGGTCTACACCACCTGTTAACAGTAATCCAATATCAGTATCGGCATTAGCTTCAATTGCTACACCTGCACCGATGTAAGGAGATATAGCAAAGGTTCTTTCACCCACTGAACCTGCTCTGCGGGGAGAAAAATCTAAAGTCACGGGAACTAGAAATATTGTATCGTCCCCGAAGATCACCGATGGTCGGACTGATAGATAGTTTGTCAGACCAAGTTTGCTGATTACTGTAAAGTTAGTGTCGCTCAGAGCTGTATCATCGCCGCTCAAACCAATGTTACCACCAACTCCGATATAGCTTCTGCCACCACGAGTACTTCTACCTACGTTAACATCAGGTGTTGTACCGTTACTTCCTGTTGGTGGCTGATTTAACTTACTGATGTTAACATCAGGCGGAATCAAGACTTGGTTAATTGCATGGATAATACCATTGCTAGCTTTCACGTCTGCCTGGAGAACTCTGGCATCATTCACCGAAACTTGACTGTTTGTGGAATCGATTTTAATATTTACAGTTTTTCCTTCATCGGTTGTCAATTTTCCTGCCGAGAGTTGACTAGCAGTTACTGCACCGGGAACCACATGATATCTCAAAATCTTAACTAACGCTTCTTTGTTTTCTGGTTGCTCTAACTGTTGTAAGGTAGCAGCAGGCAAAGCAGCAAATGCGTCATTAGTGGGAGCGAAGACTGTATAAGGGCCTGGCTGTTGAAGAATATCTGCTAGACCGGCTGTCTTCAATAAAGAAGTCAAGGTTGTAAAAGAACTACTCGATGCCGTCAGAGAAACAATATCAGTACTGACAGGAGTTCCAGCTACAACGTACTGACTAGCTGGAAGATTGCTAGCAATGGGTTGTGCCCGTCCTTGTTTAACTAAAGCTTGATATAAAAGTGCTGCTGCTTCAGCACGAGTCAAAGACTGTTGGGGATTGAGTTGTTTTACATCCGGGTAGTTGACAACAAGATTACCCACTGTCGCTGCTGCCACACTGCCAACAGCATATTCTGGGATAGCTGAGGCATCGTTATAGAAATTAGTGAGAGTACTTGTATCGCCACCAGTTAAACCTAAGCCACTACTTAAAGCAACGATCCCCTGCACTCTGGGAATTTCTTGATTTGGTCTAAACACATTCCCAGGATAGCCTGCCAAAAATCCAGTTTCGTAGGCGCTTTGAATTGCAGCAGCTGCCCAGTAGTTAGCAGGAACATCACTAAATCCACCTGCACTTAATTGCCGAACTCGGTTTTGGTTACTAAAAGCTTTTTGAATCAAGGCAGCAAATTCAGCACGAGTCACGGGCTGATTTGGTCTATAAGTACCATCAGGAAAGCCACTAATCACGTTATTCTCAGCTAGGGCTTGAATGAAGGGACGCGCCCAATAATCTGAGGAAACATCAGACAGGTTAACTGTTGAAGTAGGTGATGGTGTCGCAGGTGATGGTGTTGCAGGTGATGGTGTCTCAGGTGATGGTGTCGCAGATGGAACAGGAGTTTGAGATGAAGCTGGGGCAGAAATTACGATGGGAGTTATTGTAGCAGCTGTCATTCCCAGAACTAGCAAAGCAACCTTTGTTGATGACCAACGAGACAAACTAGACATGGAAATATCCTCTTTTCAATTTCTTGGGTTGACTATTGGAAAATACTGGATGCAAGGTTAAGTGAATATAGATATCCAGATGATTATTTGGTTAGCCTTGATATGGAAACCAGAAATGAAACCCGTTAACTCTGGAAAGTTCAAATGTGGGACATTATGAGTAGCTGCTCTGATATCTCATAACATTTATCCAAATGTTTACCACATATAGCATGGGATTCCTATTTGTTTTTTAAAGAACCGCAGATCGCACTAAAGAGAAGCACGCATACTGTGGTAATCTCTTCTGTTGCAACAATAAAGATAATTAATGCAGGTAGGCGATTTTATCAGTTCTAAAATTGCAGTCAAGCAGTAAAATAATTGGCCTTTAATAGCCATCTCTTTATAATTGCCGAGGAGGTTTCATGCCGTCAAACTTAATGTATCATGATCTTTAGCAAGATTTAAGAAATAAAATGCGTCTTGGCGACATGATGTATTGTTAATCTTTGATCGAAATTATACAACTAACTCAGGGCTGGATTTTGGGGAAAAACTTTCACTCTTTAGATAGTTGTCCTTGATGGTAAATTTTCAAATACTAGACTGGAAATTAGCGATCGCAATCAAAAATTTCGAGCCTAATTGTCCTAAGATTTTTGGCTAGGAATTATTTTTTTACAAAAGACTATTTTATGAAAGGGAACCGAAAGATAAACTAGGATTTTTGAAATATAACTAATTTATATCAATTTTGCTCACGACTCCTCTGGAGGTAGGGCAACAAATCCGGTTTTTACTCCACGCTTGAATCCTGCTTTTTCATAGAAGTGCAACGTCTCCTCACGTTTTGAGCCACTCAGAAGCATCACTTTATAGCACTGTTGCTGCCATGCTAAAGCTAAGGCATAATGTAGCACCTGTGTACCATATCCCTGTTGTCGATAATCGAGATGGGTGACAACATTTTCAATAATGCCGTATGGACGTGCGCCACGCGTCAAGTTGGGAACAACGGTTAAATTACATGTTGCTACTAACTGGTTATCAACATCAGCCACAATGTAATATAAACGGGGATCGTCTAAAATTCCATCCCAGATAGATTGTAAAACATTATCAGCCGGTAGAGGCGCATCGATAGGATTTAGGTGGTTATATAAAGCCAAAAGTTGGGGAAGTTCGTCGCGTCTAACTAGGCGAACGGTAATTATCGGTTTAGACAAAGCTGTATTCTTGAAAACTGGAGTTTTCTAGAATACATATTACTGTGAATAAGTGGGTGTAGAGAATGAAACAGGGATGCTTAAAGTGGATTCCCAGAATTAAACTTGACCGCCGAACAGATTTTTCAAGCTGGGCGTTCAGAAAATCAATTATGACCGCAATGCAGACACTCCCATAGGGCCACGAGTCACGCCTAATTGATTTTGCAACTTCAACTCTCGCCATAGTTGAGAACCTGTAATCTCGCCTTGCAATAATTGAGTATAAAAATGTATTGTTTTACTCACTTGTTCTGGTGTTTCATTGACAAACTCGATGCGAAACTGACCTAATCCGAGTTCTATGAGGCGCTGTACGTACTCGGCTCCCGTTTGAGCAGTGCCGTTAAATACAGTATTACGACAACCTACATCTGCTTTGAGGACGTGTTCACTGCCTACACGGTCTTTTAATTTCACTTCCTGCTTTTCACAAGGTCGTCCACAGTTAGTGTAGTCTGTACCCGTTGATAGAAAGGCACAAAATACACAATGCTCCATGTGAAACATCGGTATATGTTGATGGATTGTCACCTCAAACCACTGGGGTGGGCAACTGGTGAGCAGGTCTTGCAGTTGGGTAATATTCAGGTCATAGGATGCCGTCAGACGTTCTAAACCAAAGCGTTGCTGAAAGTAGTCTGCTGTTAAGGGATTAGCAACGTTGAGCGAAAAATCTCCAATACAACGGTCTTGAGCAAAGAATTGCAATTGGTCATAGTTGCGTATTAGATAGCCATCTGCTTCACAGGTACGTACTTGCTGCAAAATCCAATTTTCCCCTGGTTTGGTAATTCGGGGAGGTGCAACCCAGATTGTAGGGAGTGGGGAGTGGGGAGTGGAGAGTTGGGAGTTAGGAGTTAGGAGTGAAGAATTGTCTGCTTTGTTTATTTGCTTTTGTTGGCGCACCATTTGCACCGCTTCTCGGTAAGCACGGGGGTCTTCAAATTCACAGTATAGGGTTTCAATACCAGCTTTCAGGGCAGCTTGGAGTTGTTTGAGATTTCGTACTAAGACTATGAGTGAGGGAGATGTAGCTTTAGCTTCCCGCAGGGTGGGAGATGAGGAGGGTAGTAAGTCTTGGAAAGAGACATCAGAACGTAATTGCCAGCATTTGGGTTGACTTCGCAATTCT
>CAXUOL010000260.1:0-8451 GCA_964252435.1 uncultured Nostoc sp. | reverse complement strand
CCAAAATTTCATCGCCTGCTTTGATCCCAGCTTTCAGCGCCGGAGAATTTTCTATGGCTTCGACAACGGTGAGTCGCTGAGTTTTTTGGTTCACTTCCATCCGAACGCCGATACCAGAGACTTCCCCAGACGTTTGGCTAGTCAGAGCTTCAAACTGTTGGGGGTCCATGAACCGAGTGTAAGGATCTCCCAACTTTTGTAAAGCTTCGCGGATGGCAGTGTATGCTTCTTCGCGAGAAGAGTAGTCTTTGCTCAACAGGCTTTGCCTGGTTGCTTGCCAATCTTGTTGATTAAATTTACCATCAACATATTCATGATTTACCAGTTGCCAAACTTGGTCAACTATCACTTTTGGGCTGTCTTGTAGGGCTAGAGCAGCACGGACACCACGAGTCCAAGCGGGGCCGAACACGGACATGGTAGCAGTTGTGGCGATCGCTCCACCAATCAAGGCTACTTGGAGCGGTGAGTAACTTTTCGCAGATTGGTTCATGTATACTTAGCTGGAATAATTGTGTTGTTGACAGTTTAGCAATCAGGCTTTCCAGAAAATTTTAAGTTTTTATACCCCAGAATCAACTATGCTTATTCATCATTTTTATCCTTCTAATGATGCCAAAAATGCCGCATTAGTTATTAACAATCATTTCTCACTTTGTTAGTCTTCTCCGGAAGGCTATCTTGAGCGTGTGACACTTTAATTAGCGTCATGTTTGCATTCTAGATTACTTTTATAAGATAGCACTTTGCTCATTTAATTGCAGTATTGTTAGACAGCAGTAAAATCAGCTTTTCTTACTTAAGTCATGAAACGCAAATTTACCATCAAATCATTAATTTCTATTAAAAAAAAATCTATTAATCTGTGGCAATTGTTACAAAAACTCAGTGGTGGATTGTACGTTATCCTGGGTGTTTGGCTGATTTTTACTACTATAACCTTAGTTTTTGCTTCTTCGCAGCCAATAGATGCCTTCTTTGTGCTTGGTGGCAGTATTCGGCGAGAAACTTATGTTGCCCAACAGGCAAAACAATACCCACAAACCCCAATTTTAATTTCTCATGGTTCCCCAGATCCTTGTATACGGTTAATTTTTCAGGCAGAATTAGCAGAGTTACAAAACGTTTGGTTAGAAAACTGTGCGAATTCTACCTTTGAAAATTTTTATTATAGTATTCCAATTCTGCGCCGTTGGGGAGTGCATAAAGTCATGTTGATTACCTCGCCAAGTCATTTACCCAGAGCTAAATGGATGGCACAGATTCTTTTGGGCGCTCATGGTATTTGGGTAGAGCCAGAAATTGTTCAAGAATTGGGTATTCCTGGTAATCGGGAATCTTGGACTAAAACTGGATTAGATATAACACGCAGCTTATTTTGGGCGATTTTAAGTCAAATTATTCAACCCCAATGCTCAAATGTGACAAAACTTACTGATGTAGATATGCAAGCTTGGGAGCATCGAGGTTTTCATTGTGAACACCAAGGAGGGCTAAGGAGATAACTTACTCGTAATGCGTCCACATCCGAATTATCTTGACTACTTGCTCGGATTCGATAATCTCATATACCAACCGATGCTGTATATTTATCCTCAGAGAATAAGCACCTGATAAGTCACCAACCAGCTTTTCATAAGGTGGAGGATTTTGAAAAGGATTTTCTTTAAGGACTGCGAGTAATTCCTCGGCCTTTTCCTTTAAGTTACTAGAAGCTAATTTCTTCGTGTCTTTTTGCGCTTGTTTTGTGTAAATTAACCTCCAACTCGCTCCTTTGGAGTTTGCAAGTGGCTCCTCAGAAGCTTGCTGACTCACCAATCCAACTCCTCATCACATTCTTGGATCGGGGTTGCTAGTCCTTCTTTTATAGATTCTCGCATTCCAGGGATAGATAATAAGTAAAGAGTCTCTTGAATTGCAGACCAATCTTTTTCCGCAAGCAGAATCGCATTACCGCGATCGCCTCGAATAATCACAGGTTTACCCTGCTCTGCAACTTGGTCAATGATCTCTTGCAAATTATTTTGAGCGTCGTTGACGGGAAGCGAAGACATCATAACTTTTTTAACTCACGATATAGCAAAGTGCTGAGTGCTGTACATGGATAGCGGGGCGTTTAGCCCGTGCTGAGTAGAAACCCAGTTAAATCAAGGCTTTTAGCAATCAACATTGTCCTAACCTATGTGGCTACGGCTATAACTTTAATTTAGTTTACTCATCCTACAAAAAATCACTTTGTTTTTTTGATAGCATGATAACCGTGTCATCATGCTAATTACAACTAATTTTACTTTTTAATTTTTACTCAGCACTCGTTACTCGGCACTCAGCACTGTTTTGGTCAGCGAGGAACTAAAAAGTATTTTGCAATTTAGAACCACGAAGTAGCGATCGCTTTAAAAATTAAGCAGTATATTTGCATAAAATAATCGTAATTGAGCAAAGGTGAAGAAAATCTTACTCTCCACCTCCGGGCTTGTTGTTAAACATCCCTTTTGCTAATTGCATCCATAGGAGAATCAATGCAAAAGTTCCCAATCTTGCAGCATCAAAATAGCATCTCTATACAAAGAAAAATCTACCTGGTTAACTTCTATTCCTTCTCCGATTCCTTGTAGAAGGGTAATTGTCAAATTTCCTCCCAAATGTTCACGGAATTCCGTAAGCCCCCTAAATAGACAATGCGGATGATCTAGTTGATCTAATTGCTCTGTTAATGCCGATACGTACAAAGTAAAGCCTAACTTCTTGAGTGTTGTTAGAACCCTTTGCCACTCTGATTGCAAGAGTTGCCCTGTTAAATATGAATAGGTTGTATCTAAAGCGATGCCGATCGCTACAGCTTCACCATGACGTAAGCTGTAATTAGTTAAATGCTCTAGTTTGTGAGCAGCCCAGTGTCCAAAGTCTAAAGGACGTGATGAACCCATTTCAAAGGGATCGCCACTGCCAGCAATATGTTCTAAGTGCAACTGAGAACAGCGATAAATCAGTCTTTCCATTATGTCCATGTCTCGATTGACCAATTTATCGGCATTAGTCATAATGAAATCGAAGAAATCTGCATCTTTAATCAACGCTACTTTCACCGCTTCTGCAATACCCGATCGCCAATCTCGATCGTCAAGGCTAGTAAGAAAATCAAAGTCATTCAAGACAGCATAAGGTGGCATGAATGTACCCAAAAAGTTTTTCTTACCGAAGGCATTGATTCCGTTTTTTACTCCTACACCCGAATCATTTTGCCCTAATACTGTTGTCGGTACTCGTAGCAGCCGAATTCCTCGGTGAGCCGTTGTTGCTGCGTATCCTGCCATGTCTAGAACGGCTCCACCTCCAATTGCTAAAACGTAGGAGTGACGGCACAATCCAGATGCATTGATCTGCTGATGAATTTGCTCTATAAATCTAGAATCGTTCTTGACTGCTTCTCCACCCGGAACTACTATCGGCTCACCGCTCAGTGTTAGTACATCTTCATAACATTGAGCATAGACTGATAATTTTTTTAACAGCCCATCTTGATACTGTAAAAATCCTCCATCTACCACCGCTAGTACTTGTTTTGGGGTTGTCTCTCCATCTGCGGCGATCGCTTGTGCAAGTAAAGGATTATCTAGCTGAAACAGACCTCTAGTGAAGTGAACATTATAATTGAAAGTAACACGGACACATTGATTAATTGGTTGTAGATTAAGAGCGCTTTTTTGTTGAATAGCCATTTGAATATTATTACTTTTTAAGTAACTGTAAATAAATCCACTATCGCAATTAAAATTAATAGCGAAATAAACAAAATCAATCCATTAATCAATTCAAGATTGAAATTAATTAATAGATAAATCTATTTGCTAAATTAATTATACTTTTGAAGTATCTTGCCCTAACAGATAAAATTCAAATTAACATGAATTCACAATTTATATTAATATTTATACTTTATATTTGAGGTTAGTAATAGGGATCATCATTACATAAAATTCTAATTTTTTCCGTAAGATAATTTTAGGATTTATCTCATTAAAATAGTATCTTTACAGTATCTTATTTAAAGTCAGGAGATTTTTATAGATTCAGTGAAGTTATGATTCCAGTAGGATATTATCTAACTGCTTTAAACCCAAAATATCAAGTTTAGTGCTATATTTTATACTTGGTTGTCACAAAAAAGTTGGGCAACTTATCCTGAATTTATCATGAGTGAAGTAAACAAATTACTGCATCACTGGCTGTTAAAGTCTCTTTCAGAGAAAGCTTTTACTTGGTTGTCACAAAAGCAGGCAC
Organism: uncultured Nostoc sp.; assembly: GCA_964252435.1. GTDB lineage: Bacteria > Cyanobacteriota > Cyanobacteriia > Cyanobacteriales > Nostocaceae > Nostoc. Next base: position 4,167 of record CAXUOL010000260.1, on the reverse strand, counting down.
AGATTGCTAGCGGCGCTGCTGAGAGAGTGTTTTTTACAGCTTTTAGTGCTGTGCCGCGTTATCTAGGTAAACAGGATTTGCAGCTAACATTCCAGGACTTGGAAGCAGCAGAGGATCTGATTCCCGGCTGGTATCCTGGTAATTGGAGCGTAGATCAAGCCGGTCGCACACTTTTGCTTTTAGCTTTGCCCCATGATGATGCTGAGGGCTATGTGCGATCGCTCGATCGAGTCTTTTCCACTGCTGATATGGGGGAGTTAGTTGTCCTTTATCAAAGTTTGCCGTTATTACCACATCCAGAGTTACATCGCCATCGTACTGCTGAGGGAATTCGCAGCAATATGAGTAATGTATTTCAAGCCATAGCATTACGTAACCCTTATCCAGCAAATTACTTAGATAATGCTGCTTGGAATCAGATGGTGCTAAAGGCTGTGTTTGTCGGCAGCCCGTTACATCTAATTTGGGGTTTAGATCGGCGTGCTAACCCAGAATTGGCGAGGATGTTGGCAGACTATGCCCATGAACGTTGGGCAGCTAAACGCTCAGTTACGCCAGAACTTTGGCGACCTGTAGGGCGGTTTGCTGATAGCGCCATTATCACAGATTTGGAAAAAGTACTAGCTAATGGAGATATACACGAGCAAGAAGCAGCAGCCTTAGCTTGTGCTGAGTCTCCTTTACCCCAAGCGCAAGCATTACTTTCTCATTATCCAGATTTACAGTCATCCATTCAACAAGGTAATCTGACTTGGAGCAATTTTAGCCGCGATGCCTGCGGCGAGCTACGCTAACGCTTGTCAGTTTACAAATAAAAGGGAGTGGGGAGAGACGCGATTAATCGCGTCTGTACAAGGGAGACGAGGGAGATGAGGGAGATAGGGGGACAAGGGGGTAAACAAAACTCTTAACTCTTAACTCTTAACTCTTAACTCAGCACTCCTAATGCCCCATGCCCAATTCCCAATTCCCAATCATTAAAACCATGATGTTCATCGATCCTCACATTCACATGTGTTCCCGTACTACTTACGATTACTTAGTAATGCGGGAATATGGAATTGTCGCTGTTATTGAACCAGCCTTTTGGTTAGGACAACCCCGAACTAACGCTGGCTCATTTAAAGACTACTTCAGTAGTCTTGTGGGCTGGGAACGATTTCGTGCTAGTCAGTTTGGCATCCAACACTACTGCACAATCGGCTTAAATCCGAAAGAAGCTAATAATGAGGCGCTAGCAACTGAAGTTATGGAACTGCTACCACTTTACGCCTGTAAAGAAGGAGTTGTTGCCATTGGCGAAATTGGCTATGACGATATGACAGAAGCAGAAGATAAGTACTTTTGTCAACAGTTAGCATTAGCCAAAGAACTCGATAGTTTAGTACTAATTCATACTCCTCACCGTAATAAGAAGGCGGGTGCTAGTCGGAGTATGGATCGCTGTATTGAATATGGCTTAGATCCTTCACAAGTAGTTATCGATCACAACAACGAAGAAACTGTTGAAGAAGTATTAGGACGCGGTTTTTGGGCAGCTTTCACAATTTACCCACAGACGAAGATGGGTAACGCCAGAATGGTAGAAGTTGTACGTAAGTATGGATGCGATCGCATCATTGTAGATAGTAGTGCTGATTGGGGTATTAGCGATCCTTTGGCAGTCCCAAAAACGGCTCAGTTGATGTTAGATAGGGGTATTCCTGAAGAACATGTGCGAGCAGTTTGTTATGAAAATGCCCTAGCTGCTTACAGTCAAACTGGGCAAATGAAAGCTTCTGATTGGCTCAATCCTCAATCTATCGATCAGCGTCAGTTGTTCAGTGGTAATTCTGTGCTGCGGGGACAAGAACCAGGAATCAAATCAGTTTCAGATTATGTGTTGATTGAGTAGAAAATTGGGGAGAGACGCGATTAATCGCGTCTGTACTAGAGAAGAAAGAGGAATTGCATAAATATCTGATTCATCTGTAATATGCAGTTTATTTTAAGAAATTACTAGGCATGGAGGCAGATAAGTGAATGTTGCAAGCTTAAATTTTCAAGGCTGGCGGGGTTATCTGGAATTGATGCGTCCTGCTAATATTGTTACTGCTTGGGCGGATATTCTTCTTGGTTTTGCTGCTTCCGGCTCTGGAATCATTTTTACTGAATTAATTAATGGCGAAGCAACTTTTGCCATACTAATTCCATTAGCTTGGTTGTTATTAGCTACAACTGGTTTATACGGCGGTGGGATAGTTTTTAATGATGTTTTCGATGCCGAATTAGATGCAAAAGAGCGACCAAATAGAGCAATTCCCAGTGGTCGCGTATCTCGTCAAAATGCTATTTTCTTAGGAAGTATACTGTTTGCGATTGGGATTATAGCTGCATTTCAAGTATCATTGTTGAGTGCTGCGATCGCTATTTTTATCACTCTTTCATGCCTCCTCTATAACTCACTCGCCAAACATCATCCTTTTTTCGGCCCTTTAAATATGGGTTTGTGCCGTGGCAGTAACTTATTATTAGGTGTAAGTGCTGTACCAGAAATCATCGGAGAACGTTGGTATTTAGCGCTGATTCCTGTTCTTTATATTGCTGCTATCACCGCAATTAGTCAGGGTGAAGTTCACGGAGGTAAGAAGATTACAGGAGTGCTAGCACTACTGCTAATTGCAATAGTTTTGACGGCAGTTTTAGCTTTAGGATTATTAGAAGAGTATAGAGCGATCGCAGCCCTACCATTCGCTATTTTCTTAGCTATCAGAATCTTGCCTAACTTTATCAAAGCTGCGCGAGAACCGATAGCCGAAAATATCCGCAATGCTGTGAAAATAGGTGTTTTATCTCTAATAGTCTTAGATGCAACTGTTGCATCTGGTTTTGCTGGTTTGTATTACGGTTTATTCGTTCTAATCTTGCTACCAATTTCGATGAAGTTAGCAAAAGTATTTGCTGTTACTTAAATTTGAATGTGTACACCCAGTAATACGATTAATCGGCTGTATGGGCACATAAATATGCGCTCCTACCTATGAATATGTAGCAAGCATTTTGTGAAACTTAAGCTAAAGAAAACAGATTACATATACAAGGAATAGAGCTAGAAAATGAAAATTACAAACAACAATAATTTTCACTTAACTTATTGCAGCAATATTCATCCTGGTGAAAGTTGGCTAGAGGTTTTCACCAATTTAGAAAAGTATATTCCCAAACTCAAATCACGTTTATTGCCTACAGAACCTTTTGGTATTGGCTTGAGATTAGCAGATGTTGCCGCAAAACAACTTTTAGAAAGTAATAACTTAGCTGAATTTCAAGCTTGGCTGACTCAAGAAGATTTATATGTTTTCACCTTAAACGGATTCCCTTATGGTGGATTTCATCGACAAATCGTGAAAGACCAAGTTTATGCACCAGATTGGTCTATACAAGAACGTGTAAATTATACATTAAACTTGGCACACATTTTAGCTGCTCTGTTACCTGAAGGACTTGATGGCGGAATTTCTACACTACCATTATCTTATAAACCTTGGTGGGTAAAAGACCAAGCAACTTTCGAGACAGTTTTGAAAAAGAGTTGTTTGAACATAGCATCAGTTGTTGTAGAAATGATTCGCATCAGCGAAGAAACAGGGAAGATACTTCATATTGATTTAGAACCTGAGCCTGATGGCTTAATCGAAAATACCTCAGAAGTAATTGACTTTTATCAAAATTGGTTATTGCCAATTGGCGGTAGTTACTTATCAGAAAAGTTAAATATTGAGCAGGATTTAGCAGAGACTAAATTGCTAGAACACGTTCGGGTTTGCTATGACACCTGCCATTTTTCAGTTGAATATGAGCAGCCACAATCTGTGTTTACGCGTTTACAATCGGTAGGTATTAAGATTGGGAAAATTCAAATCAGCGCTGCAATTAAAGTAAAAATACCTGCTGAGGTTGAGAAGCGTAGTTTGATAGTTGAACGCTTACGTCCTTTTGCAGAATCTACCTATCTTCACCAGGTAATAGAACGTCGCAGCGATGGTACACTTCATCATTATCCTGATTTAATAACTGCATTACCAAATTTAGAGCAATCTTTAGCTGAAGAATGGCGGACTCACTTTCATGTCCCAATTTTTATTCATGATTATCAAATTTTGCAATCTACCCAAGATGACATTGCTA
>CAXUOL010000259.1:2218-8460 GCA_964252435.1 uncultured Nostoc sp. | reverse complement strand
CGATTATTTCCACTGGTAAAGATTTAACTAGTAAAGCTTACCTCGTACCGGGAATACTGACCGTAATTTTTGTGGTGCTGATGTTCGCTACAGTCGGTCGCCCGCAAGCTAATCAAGTGATTGTCGCAAGTTATATCGCCTTTGCTGCCTACTATTTTGTTTACCAACTTTGCGGCAAACAGAAGCCTTGGTGGGTGCTAATGGGTACGTCATTGGGTACAATCCTGATTTTGCTCAGTCCGCTGTTGGATCTATTTATTTTCGTATTTCGCGGCATCCTGCCTGGAAGCTTGCCCACACCCCAAGAATCTATTACCTTCACAGAATTACTGGTGCGGATGTTTTTTGGCGCTGGGTTGATGGAGGAATTACTCAAGGCATTACCTGTACTAGGGGCTTTTGCCATCGGTAGAATGTTGTCTTCACCTTGGCGGGAACGCATCGGTATCTGGGAACCTCTAGATGGTATTCTCCTGGGAACGGCTTCTGCCGTTGGCTTCACTCTCTTGGAAACCCTCGGTCAGTATGTGCCTGATATCACTCAAAATGTCACGCAACAGGTGGGTATAGGGGCTGCTGGTCAACTGGCAGGTTTACAACTGCTAATTCCGCGAATTTTAGGCTCTGTAGCCGGACACATGGCTTATAGTGGCTACTTGGGTTATTTTATCGGGTTGGCTGTCCTCAAACCTAGTAGAAGTTGGCAAATTCTTTCTATTGGTTATCTGAGTGCCTCTGCGCTCCATGCTCTCTGGAATGCTACAGGGTCAATCAATGCCTTGCTGTTGGTAATTGTTGGAGTGTTATCTTACGCCTTTTTGATGGCGGCAATTCTCAAGGCACGGGCGCTGTCACCGACGCGATCGCAAAATTTTGCTACCCGATTTCTTGGGCCAAAATAGGGGAGCAGGGGAGCAGGGGAGCAGGGGAGCAGTGCTTGAGTATTTACCTCTTGGGATAGATGGCCTAATTTGAAAATCAGCGTACTATTAACTTATTATGGGGTAAATATACTTATAAAAATAAAAATCATTAAACTTCTTCTTGCAAAAGTCTTGATTTTCGACTCTATATCTTTGCGTAAGGGAAACCAACATCTTTGCAAAAAACACCTCTGAATAGAGTGAACGCAAAGCGCGGGTTACACGAACACAACCTATAATGAAAAGTTTTCCTACTCTTTACTCCCAATTCCCCATTCAAGGTTCCGGCTGAGACTTGTTAAGTTCAGTAAAAGCATAAGAAGCGATCGCTAAACTGACCTTTGCTTTCTCTACTTCTGATAAAGCTGTCCACTCGCTATTTTGAAGATTACTGAGTGCAGATGCCGGGTTTTGCGATTCGCTACTTCGCATAGCGTAAGCAAAAGGACGAGCCAAAACGATCAGATCCTCTGTTCCCCAAGTTGGTAGTATTGTCTGAACGCACTCAACCAGTTGTTCGCTGATTAATTGGCGAGCCGCAAATATCTCAGCAGCTTTGGTGGCGATGGTGTTAAGCAATATTTGGGGCACACAGGCGGAAAAATTCGTACGTAATGTTTCTTGAAGGTTAAGCACTACTACCTGTTGTCGGTTATCATTATGGTCAGGTGTAGGAGTAATACTAGACCAAAGTGTATCTAGATGTCCGTAAAAATCTTGCGATCGCCTCATTAGTTCAACACCCTGCAAATCTTCCATTCCGAACTGTTGTTCTAGTTCCTGAAAATAAGCTTCTGATTCCTCATCACCTGGATTCCAGGGATAGTTAGCATCCTCTGGTTCTAGTAATGCTTCTAAAAACTCTAAATCTACTTGAGATGGCAGAGAAGAGAAAGTGTCTGAGCCGTTAATTTTGTGAGCCATATTTTCTTACCTGATGATTATTTGGTGGTATTGACAGCTACAAGTTCTAAGAGGAGATTTCCGCAAAAAAAGTTGATTTTTTCTCCAAAAAAAACAGATTTTAAAAGCTGATGCTAAAGACTCAAATTCATTTACGCAATAGCTTTGCTATGAGTCTTCAATCACAAACTCCCAAGTTTCACCTCTAGCACTTCCAAACTTTAACTGCATTCCCGATTTCAAAGGGACTTCCTCTCGGAGGATTTGTTGCCAGCCATTAGGGCCTAAAAACCAGGTTGTCCCGTAGGTAGAAAAATCTTGTAAATAATAAGTTCGCACCAGTGTAGCATCAGTAAGAGTATTACGGCAGAAGATTTCGGCGTGGCGTTTGGATACAGATGGTTCGGGGATGACGATATCATTGTCTCTCGTCGTGCGACCGATGCGGGTAACTCCATAACGCAGTAACCAGGTTTTACCTTTGGGAGTGAGCGATCGTAAACTTGCAGTTGGAAGCGAGGAACCTGCATCAGGAATGGCTGTATCTGGTAGTTCCGTAATACCTTCATCCAGATTCTTAATGAGTTCGCCATTAAAATCTGGATGCAGGTAGAGAACAGGCAAAGTCCACGCAGGTTGATTAAATTTATACAGTGTTAACAACTCTTGCCTAGCCTGTGCTACGGCTTCATCAATTGGCTTGTGCGATCGCAAAGCTTCGGTAAAGGCTTGAATAAAACTGTGGCTTTCGTGGTCAGCGATTTCATCGCGCATCCCCAAAACCGCAGGTACACCATGACGAATCAATACTTCTGCTAAACTACTGGCAGGGATAGCTTGATGATTGATCGCAGCTGGTTGTGCGCCCCAACAGGCGTTGAAAACTGCTAGTTTCACACCTGTACGGGTCAATACTTGCGCCAATTCTATGCCATTGAGGGGCATATCTGGTCGCAAAAACAGTAATCCTCCATCTGGGTCTGGCAAACCATGTCCAGCATAAAAGAAAACATTGTATTCTTTAGTTTCTAATTCATCAATCAACTGTTGTGGAGTTGGTTGAATGAGTTGATTCACGACACAAGGGGCATATCTTTGGGCATTACCAGGCGTATCTGCAAGAGCTTGCTGTAAGATAGCGGCTTCTTGTTCTAGTTGCAGCTTCTCATCATGACCTAAAACCAGCAGGATACTTAAAGCTTGGTCAGTTCGCAAATACGGTAAAGCGTCAACTTCAGTGGTGGTGCGACTAAATAGCAAATCTTGCGACAGAGACATCGCCGATTGACCAGGCTTGCGCTGCATAATTTCCCAAGGGAAAGCGATCAGATCCGGGTCGCGAATTTCTAGTTGAAAGCGCAAACGTGTATGCTCACCCATTGCCATACCGTGACTGCGTTCTAGACTACTAAGAATTTGCCCGTCGAATACCCAGTGCCATAAATTCATTCCCAAGTGTTGCATCAGACGACTGCTATAGGGGCCAGTAGTTTGACCTGAAGGGGGTGAAATCCAATCTATGGGGAATGGGTTGGCCTTTTGAGATGTTGAGTTTGGGGAAATATCTAGGCGACCATGACCAGCAAACATCTGCTGCCATTCTTGCCAGACTTGGGTTAGCTCAACAGGCCATACACAGTCACGTAAAACGTAGCCACTGGGATACGGAGCCTTGACCACCCAAATGGCGAAGTTGTCAGTGCCAGTATTTACGAGACGGGCGATCGCCAAATTCAGGGATTGCATGGATTCATTAAACTAAAAGCTAAAAACAAATAATTTCAAATAAAAATTCTTCAAGGTGAAAATTTTCTATTTTTTTGACCTTGTAAATTTCTTACTCTAGTTGTTACCTGTTATTATTTCAGGTTTTTACAAGTTTATCGAGTATTTCATTGAGTTGGGCTGATGACGGGTGGAGGTGATTGAGTCGCTGGCGGTTGTGTAATAACAGCTTTACATGGATTTGGTGCGGCTGGTTGTAAAACAGAGAAGCTCGAAGGGTTTACTTTGGAGGAGTCTAGCGATAGTTTTGCTGGCAAAGCTTTTGGATTTGGTGCAACTGAGGTAGTTACTGCTGATTTATTTGTATTAGCTGAACCTGGCGTGCTTTTATCAGCACAGACTCGCATAGGCACTAAAAAATTCCCAGGAGCCGATTGGGGATTTGATTTTTTCTCAAGAACTAAATAAGTCTCAGGGGGAATAAATTGGTTGTTTCCAAAGGATATTTCCTTGTTGGTTTTAATTACCGAACCAGGAGAAAGATTAGCCAGCGATCGCACTGTAGGTGTCTCTTCGATGGTAGGATTTTGAGTTTGTAATGGATTGGAAAAAATTGGAGAAGCCCCTGATGGCGATCGCAGTTGCTTGACGAACAATCCTAAAAAACCTGCTGCGACCACAAATAATAATGGAACTATCCACTGTAGGGGGAATTGACGAGTTCTAGCAGGCTCAGTGTCTGGAATCACCTGAGTCTTGTGGTTTGGGTTGCCTAAAACTGTCGCATCTGTCGCCCTAGATGTTAAATCAACAGTTTTGGCAGAATAACTCTGGGGAATCACTGCTTGGATGGTGATTTCTGGTTCCCAATATTGGACTTGATAGTGAACTAAAGCGACGGTGACGTTATCGTGTCCATTTTTAGTATTAGCAATTTCGACTAATCTATCGGCAACAGTTGCTATATTCGCTTCCCCAACTAAAATCGGCAAGATTTCTGTTTCCCAATACTCCTCCACCCGATCAAAGTCACTCAAACCATCGGATGTGAGCAGAAAAACAGCATCTTCATCGAGCATAAACCGTCCCGATGTGGGATGCAATGAAGTACTAGACCCCATCCCCAAAGCTTGAACAAGAGAGCCAGCCGCACTCTGTTGTACTGCCTCGCGGTAAATGGCATAACCTAGTCGCACTTCGCGGGAAGCGACATCATCATCGAGGGTAACTTGATAACAGCCGTGGCGTGTAATCCAGTAAGCACGACTATCGCCGACGTGAGTAATGTACATTTCATGAGCAACAGGCAATGCCATGACTAAAGTCGTGCCCATGCGTTGACGCCCTTGGCGATTTTCACCGTCATTGCGCTGACTGATTTTGTCATTGGCCATTGCCACGGCCTTATCTAGGTCATTCAGCAACAGTGAAGGGTCTATGTGGTCGTAAGGAACCTTTGTTAGTTGCTGTACCTGCTGCTGGATGGTTTCAATGGCTAAATTTGAGGCCACATTGCCGCCCTCGTGTCCACCGATGCCATCACAGACAATTGCTAAGGCTGTTGGCTGGGGTGGTTTGCTCACTAGAGTTCCACTGGGGGGGCTACAGGCATCTTCGTTACGTTGACGACTTGGCCCGGTGTCGGTTTTGGTGATAATTTGGATCGTGGGTGTTTGTGATCGCCCTAACCCAGCCAGTCCCCGATCTAAAACTCCGATTAATTGATCGGTGGAATTAATTTCTCCCTGAATTAAAGCCAGGCTAACGCGATCGACAAATTCTGCGATCGCTGGTTTGGCAGTGCTGACCAACTGTTGCCAAAATTCACCTAATTGCGGCAATTCTGGTGATGTAGCGCTATCAAAACGCAATTCCAACAACCGAACTAACGATCCTTCTACCCGTAATACATAAGAGTCAAGTAAGCTAGAGGCGACACCTTCACTTACCAAAGGTTGCCACAGATGAGCTATTTGCCATAACCAATTTAGTTGGCGCATCGATGTTGCATCACGCCAAGCGGTGGTTAACTCGCTGCCCAAATGCACTTGTTGGATAGTGTCATCTACTAATAGTGGCGGTTTTTCTAAGAGTAATATTTCTCGGTGGGAAGACCCGTCAGCAACAAAAAGCACTCCATATACCTGCGGTACGTGTAGACGGTAGGGAATCAGTCTCAGGTAGGCTTTTAGAGGCTGCAAATTATCTAACTCAGGCGTTAGCGATAAGAAACCGGGCTTCGTATCTAAAAGAAGAAATTTATCAAGGATTAAATAGCGATCGGCTAATATTTCTCCAGGGCTACCCACACTTGGGCTATCTACCACAGCCCAGAGATAATTTTTGGGTAGGGGCGTGGAACATCGCTGGCAAAACTTGTGAGTCAGGGGGTTGGCAGCCTGACAATTTTCGTTTGGACAGTAGAGCGTTGCCGCGTCATTTTCCATAGTTTTCGCACCGATCAGCGATTGGCAATTTCTTTAATAGCATTAGTAGGGACAATCTAGACCGCTCATCTTTCTTAAACTTGACATACCCAGACTTTAGATGATGATTTTAGCTGGCGGATATCAGCAGGTGCTAATACAAAACTTATCCAAAAAATACGCTCCCAACTCAACCCTACAGCCTAATCATAGCTTCTATTGCCCTGTGACTCTCCATCGCCAAAGCAACTAACTCCAACCCTGT
>CAXUOL010000259.1:0-2118 GCA_964252435.1 uncultured Nostoc sp. | reverse complement strand
AGCGATCGCAGATAATGCTCTAAGTCTGACCCCACACGGCGCAAGTTATAGTCTGTAAGGTCTGCACCACTAGATGCTTCTACTAATTCATCAAATTTTCGATAAATTTTTTGCAGTGCATCTTCATTCCAATTAAATTCGTTATCTGGGTCAACATCTAAGGTTAAGACTTGTTGACTAGGAACTAGATCGCCATCCCGGTCAATTTCACCTGCAAAAATGCGGATATGCCGGGTTGTGGACTTGAGCAGCATCGGGTTATCCATAAAAAGGTGTAAGATTTGCGTTGATTACATTGAAATTATTGTAGACGTTATATCCGAGCTTGAATGCTCTCAAATTAAAAGCTTTGAATGCTGTTTTTAAAGGGTATATTGAATGGGCATAAGTAAAAATATCACCTTTACTGATGAGTTTGCTACTTCTGTTATGAGTTGAAGATATATTTAACTGCTAGTACTGACAGTAGTCGAATTATTTTTCTGTAAAAATTAATGGGTTGAGTATTTTCATTTGGTGTACTAATCTGACCTACTGCTAAGATTTTTCTACTCGACTAAGCCCAGAAGACAGTATGGATAAGCACTTGGGAGGAATAATTTGTTCTGTGTACATTTTTTTCTGGAGAACAAAAGTTTTGACATTAATAATTATGCTGATCAATTTCTCCTGAATTTTCTATTGCAAAAAACGTACATCAAGTAATTTCACGCAATAGCGCTACATCGACCGCTGGCTTTAATAAACTCAAAAAAAATAAGCGGTTTTACTTACGTATAAACACTAAAATTAGAGTAACAAGTCAAACTGTTATTGACGTTCACATAAAGTTGATGTAAAAACCTTTAAAAAGGTTGAACAACTTCTTACAGAAACTTTATTGTGTAGAATCTTAAAAACTGAATAATAGTTATGGCTTACCATAAGCTACATCTGGCACAGAAACGTCAAAATCTAGACACTGAAAATCTAGCTTGAAAATACACCACAGGAGAGTGAAATGGAATACAAAGGTGATTGATGAAGAAAAATTCTTAATTCAAGCACTTTGGATTCAAAAAGGATATAAAGAATTTTTGCTGAACATCTACCTCCTTACCCTCATAACAACCAAGTAAAGGAATCTCAATAAGCTATGAACTCCAAAGCATTACCACGCCAGATAAATAATCTCGAAGTAGGTGTTTATGAGTGTGAAATACATCTCAAATTCCGGTTGATTGAGGAAAAGAGCCTATTGAGCGATCGCGAGCAACTATTACAGGTGCTACTTGATGCTTTAACCGAAGGTTCTGATGACTTTCTAGAAACGCTACAAGCGTCTGTTAAAGCCCAGGAAGTGTCTGAGTTTAAAGCCTCGCCTCAAATGCGGCGTCAGCTAATGCGTTTGCGTAATGTCGCGGAAAATTCTCCAACCTAAAGGTGTAATTTAAGTAGTGAAAAAAGTGAATTGGGCATCAAATTAAATGTTGATCCCATACCCCCGTTGCCATAAAAACTAAGCAGTCAGTAGATTTCATCAAATATTTTGATTTCTACCTTGTGAAAGTCTTATTTAGCAGCACAAAGTCCCAGGAACAGTTTCCGCTATTAAAAACTTTGTAGCAAAGGGTACTGGTAGAATCTGAAACCAAATTCAGCCGGGTGCATTTTACCGAGTTTTTATCAAAACATTGCAGAATAATAAAACCCTGTGTCTTTACAGATGGGGAATTGGATAACAGGCGCAAATCAAATGAAAACCTAAAAGATCAAAGTAAAAATAAATAACCTTTCTTTTAGCTTTTTGCTGAAGCTAAGTGCCTGATTTGCTGAAATACTTATGTTTTATCTATTACTGGTAATAGGTTATGGTTTAGCAGCCAGTTACCTATTGCCAATTACCCACAAGAAGCGGGCAGGGGGAGCAGAGGAATAACTTAAACCAATGCCCAATGCCCAATTCCCAATTCTCAATTCAAAAACTCTCTATTTAGCAAGACCGTGTTCTAGGGCGAAACGAACTAACTCTGTACGGCTATTGGTGCCAGTTTTACTGAATAAACGGCTGACGTATTTTTCTACATTGCGGACGCTGGTTTCTAAGCGACGGGCGATTTCTTTGTTCATCAACCCTTC
>CAXUOL010000258.1:0-8461 GCA_964252435.1 uncultured Nostoc sp. | reverse complement strand
GGACAAACTTATATAGAGCAGGCAATAGAATTTTATCAGTTGGCGTTAAAGATGATTTCGCCTCAGACACATTCGGAAACTTATGCTCGCGTGCAAAATAATTTGGGGACAGCCTATGGTGATTTAGCTCGTTTCTCTCACCCATCTGAAAATTGGCAGCAAGCAATTTTCGCTTACAGTCAAGCACTCAGCTACCGTACAGCTGATATGGATTCATTAAAGTATGCGGCTTGCCAAAATAATTTGGGTACTGCCTACTGGCATCTTGGGCAATACAACCAACCGATTGTGCATTTAAAGAAAGCGATCGCAGCTTACAATGAAGCACTTGCACACTACAACCCTGAAGAGGAACCGCTCAAGTATGGCATGATTCAAAACAATATCGGTACTGCGTGTTGGAATCTGGCACAATACGAACAACCTGCCCAAAATCTCCAGCTAGCCATAGATGTTTATAGCGAAGCTCTCAAGTATCGCACTCCAGCTAATGTTCCCAGTGCTTGCGCTACTACACAAAATAATCTAGGTACTGCCTACTGGCATCTAGCAAACCTATCTGAGACTACTCAAGAGGCACGGCAAAAATATTTGCAACTATGTATCAGCGCTTACGAAGAAGCTATCGCTTTAGCCCACTCACTTAGCGGTACTTCTTTAGGTTTTGATTTGCTTGCCTCTCACAATAACCTGGGACTAGCACATTATCAGTTAGTAATAGATAAGTCTTTTAATGGCGATAAAGCGACACGCTCTCAACACTTAGAAGTAGCATTAGATAACCATTTGCAAGCCTTAAACGGATTAAGTAAACAACCAGAGGCTTATCAGACAACCTTCACTTATGTGGTGAAAACTATTCGTGCTTTTCATAATGAGTTAGGGATACAGGGACAAAATCTGGCTTTATCTAAAGTTCCTAGCCAGTTGTTGCCAGAAATTTTGTCAAAATTATGATTCCCATTCCTCCCCATAGCGCGGGGAATGTCAAAAAAACGTAACTTGATATTAGCTTGACAATTTATTGGGAAGTCAAGTAAGGTAGCGATGTCTACGATGGTCACTGAGCTTCTTGTACTGAGCGCAGTCGAAGTGCGGGCTACGCCCACGCAATTACTAGACTTCTTGCATAAATCAAAAAAGCCCTACTCCGCCTTTGATTTACGTCAAAGTCTCCACTCTTGCTGGGAGGTGGCGTGTTAGGGAAATTTTGCAAGAGGTTTACTGTTTTGCTAATTACAAACTAGTGAAGTATATTTTAACAATCCATAATTATAACTTAATCAATATAAATTATTTATTAAATTATTTTGAAATGCACATAAACTTTTTATAAAAAATACAATAAGACATTGGCGTATTTTCCGTAAATTTACTAAGGTAGACTGAAGACCTACTTGAAAGAAGCTCCAGAATGATAATTACAACCTAGAATTATGAAACTCAGTTTTGTTTTGGCTACTGCTATATCTAGCTTTTTTGTGAGTTTGACCACAGGATTTAGTTTCTCTGGTCAAGCACAAGCTCTAACTTTTTCTGGCATCTCTAGTGCGACATGGGGAAATCCTACTCCAGGAAGCACCGATACTAATCCCATATATACAGGTGTGGGAAGTAACACATTTACTTGGGGTAAAGCTAATCCGTCGCCAGGACTTCCAAATAAACTAACCTCTAATGGAACTTCATTTTCTGCGGACATTAACTCTGTATTTAAAATAGCTGATTTAAGTTACTTTAATGGAAAGATAGTCCCCGATACAGGCGTTGAATTTGTACCTTTAAATATTAATGTATTCTTCAGTCCTGCTGTGGGAACCAGCCAGGTTTTTGACTTCAACTTGCATTTAGTAAATACACTAAACGACCCGAAAGATCCTGAAAAGAGTGCAGACTTAGTATTTTTAGACACAAATTTGAGTAATCGCGGTTTCACCTTTGGAAGTAATAAATATACCCTTGAGTTAATCGGTTTTAATGCAGACAGTCGCCAGATAAGTATTAAGGCTCTAGAAGAAACTAAAATTACAACAGCTATTTATGCCAAAATCAAAACTATACCTGAACCTGCGCCACTGGCGGGTTTATTTTTGCTAGGGATATACGTGATATCTTGTAAAAATTCTGGGAAAAAAAATACTGAAAGCCTATAAATATAACTTATTCAGAACCTTTGTAGAAATCTAACAGTGCTACGTCTCTACATTATTTTTCACCAGATGTCTAATTTATAGAAACAGGCAATGAGGAATAGGGAACAGAAAAAAAGATAGGTACTAAGTCTTGTTCAAAAATTAAATCGGAGTCCTAATATAGTAATCCGATTTAATTTTTGAACTTATACCAATTCAAAAAAAATAAAAAACTTGGGCGATAAAAATGTAGAGACGCGACAAATCGCATCTCTACAAGGGTTTAGCGTTTTTTGATAGACGCGATGAATTGCGTCTTTATGCAGGGTTAGGTTGGGTTCGGCTTTGAAGTAGCTGGATAATTGCAGCTTTTTCTAAGATTCCAACTAGGACGCCATTCTCACGAATCACGGGAAGCACAGATAGTTTTTGTTGTTCGAGTAACTGCATGACTTCCAGCAGAGGTTGATCTGATTGGACTGTGGTAGATTCAGTAATTGGTCGCATGACTTCTTTAACTTGAGTTTCTGACCACAGTGCTGTGGGGATGGTTCTTAAATTATCAACTGCGATCGCACCTACCAATTGTCCATCATCATCAGTCACTAAGAACCGATGCCAGTTTTGTCCACTTATGACTCGCTCATCGGCAAACTCTCTTAAGGTAAGATTAGCAGATACAATCGGGCTATCATGAGTTACAGCATCCTCGGCTGTCAAACCTGTGAGTTTTTCTTGCACTCTGGCAAATTGAGCCGAATTCCCAGCATTTTGCAACAAGAAGAAGCCAATTAACAAATTCCAGAAGTTACCGGAGTTGCCAAATAATAGTAGAGGAAGTACACCTGAAAGAATTGCTACCCAACCAAATATTTGTCCAACTCGACTAGCAAAGGTTACACCTTTATAAGGATTACCTGTAATTTTCCAAACAATTGCTTTCAGTATATTTCCACCATCTAACGGCAAGCCAGGAATCAGGTTAAATAGAGCTAATGCTAAGTTAACAGAAGCTAGAACACCAAGGATTGCAGCTAATGGCCCTGATGCAGCAGTAGTAACACCAATCGCTGTAACGATGCCGCATAGTAGTAAGCTTACTATTGGCCCGGCGATCGCTACCCAAAAAGCTTCACCTGGGGTTTTCGACTCTTTTTCTAAGCTTGCTAAACCGCCAAATATAAACAGTGTAATGGATTTGACATCAATTCCTTGACGAATCGCAACAAAACTGTGGCCTAATTCATGGGCGACGACAGAGGCAAATAACATTAGCGCTGTCATCAATCCTAGTAGCAAAGCTAATCCCGCAGACAATTGGGGAAATTGCGCCGCCAGTCCACTGCTATAGCTCCAAGTTACCAAACCCAGAACTAAAAACCATGACGGATGGATATAGAAGGGAATTCCGAAGAGATTACCAACGCGAATTGTGCCATTCATGTCGTTCACCTTTGATTTCAACTTCGAGAGGTTTGCTTTAGTCCTTCTCGATGTTTTTATTGTAACGAAAGGTTAAGAGATTTTAATCTTGATGGCAGTAGTGGTCTCCGTCTGTAAAGGTGTGGTTATTCAGAATATTAGGAGCATCCCAATTCAGGAGGCAGTCCCGATGAAAAAATTTCAAAAGCCTTGCATGAAAATCTGGCTTTCCCCTACACCCCACACCCTTACACCTCTAAACCCACTTTCAAGTCAGGAGGAACCTACGAGAAGTTCAACAGAGCTACCTGTAAGACTTGTCGTTGGTGCAGCCTCTCGTAGAGAAGGAAAGTTTTTGTTAATACTTTTTTCCTCCTGCCTTTCTTTATCTCTCAATCGCTACATCAGGCAGGCGACTCCACTCATTCCAAGAGCCATCGTAATTCCGAACATTAGGATAGCCCAATAAATACTTCAAGACAAACCAGGTATATCCAGAACGCCCACCGATTGCACAGTAGGGAAACACTTCCTTATCAGCCGTAATGCCTTTACTGGTATAAAGATTTTTCAATTCGTCGAATGATTTAAAAGTTCCATCCTCGTTGAGAGTTAAGATATGCTCAAGATGGACTGCACCTGGAATATGCCCAGTCACTTCACCTTCTTTTGGTGGCCGATCGAAAAACCACTCACCGCAGTATTCTTGCAGTGTTCGGACATCTAACAAAACGCTATCACTTCGACTAATTGATGCTTGAACTTCATTATGTAATACTCGCAGATGAGCATCAGTAGCTTTGGCACGGTAATCAGTAGAAGCAAACGTAGATAGCTCAGTTGCTAGTGGACGACCTTCTGATTTCCATTTCTGGTAGCCGCCATTGAGAACTCGTATATTCTCATGTCCAAAGACTTTCAAAAACCAAAAAATCCAGGCTCCCGTTCCCGGATAACTGCCATAAGCAATCACTGTGGTATCATTGGTGATGCCTGAACGTGCCATCAGCTTTTCAAAAGCTCGCGCATCCAAATTCATCTTCAAATCGGGCAAGAGTAAGTCTGTAAAGATGTTCCAGAAGACAGCACCAGGTATGTGAGCATTTTTGTACGGCTCTGGACTCATATCCACTTCAATAATGCGGATGTTTGGATCGTTGAGATGATTGGCAAGCCACGAGGTATCAACGAGAACAGAAGGATCGGCGTATTGAGACACTTGTATTTCTCCTGTAATAGCGCGAAAAGAATTGAAACTTTTGTTTCCTCAACGATTTAGTCTTGGTTGTGGTTGGGGAATACGATGTGTGATGTCCGATGCACTAAGGTTGTGGAAATAGAGAATAAGGAAAAGCCGATGAGCGGGTGAAATACTGCTAAAGGCAAAAAATGCAAGTGAATTGTGAGAAATTGCAGTCCCAGCAGCACTGGCAAACTTACTGTCAGGTTTTGGACTCTTCGGGGAAAGGGAATCAAAAACACCCATATCAACAAAATTAGTGAGAGTCCGCCATATCCTCGCACGAGCCAAATATGGAGATTCCACCAATCAGAGTTGTAAAAGTAAGCCATTCCAACACTGAATATTTGGAATTATTAAACAGAAATTGAAAAGCACTGCTGCGATAAAAAAACTGATTTGAATCCAGCGCCCGGATATCTGTGTGTCATCAATGCCAGAATTTACAGTCATTTGAAGTAATTCCAAAAACCAAACAAATTAGTCCTTGGTCATTGGTCATAAGTCATTAATAAAGAGTTTTTTGGTACATACCCCGCAACAGAGTGGGCAAAAAAACTAAGGACTAAAGACTAATAACTAATGACTCCGCGAAGCGGTTTGATGTGACTAAAGCTAAGATAAGTCTGGTTGCAATACTGCGCCTAGACCTCGAACGAGTACACTTTGCAAATCATGGTTGCCTTACAAGCTCTATTTCATGGAATTGCTCAAGCTCAAGATGAACAGACTTTGCGATCGCACATATCCGCTCAAATGAGTGAGTATTTTTCAGCTACACGATGTGGGCTGTTTTTCTTTGCCCAAATTTCTTTAGTTGACAGCAAGATTCAAAAAGCACTGCAAATTGCATTATCACCTCAACACAATCCAGTTGCACGCTACTTGCTAGAACGCCATGCCCCTGTTCATGAAGCTTTGGTAGTAGAACCTAAAACATGGAAATTGATTTGTCCTCGTGCCGATCATTGGCACGTCATGGCAGGGCCAATTGTCAGCAATGGTGAGTTAGTGGGTGTGGTAGGTTTGACGCGTCAGCAAGGAATGCCTGCATTTGATTCACAAAATCTTACAGATTTGAGTGCGCTTTGTCTGCACATTTCTACTTGGGTGGCAATGGCGCAATTGCAACAACCATTATTACAGACAAAGCGGTTAACGCCTCGTGAAATGCAAATTGCTTCCTTGGTGGCTCAAGGACAAACCAATGCAGAAATTAGTGCTGAACTTTGGATTACTGAAAATTCTGTCAAGCAAGCTTTAAAAAGGATGTTTCGCAAGCTTGAGGTTTCATCTCGTGCTCACATGGTTGCAAAACTTTCCACAGTTTCAAAATAAATGACCTTTTATTCGCTTCATTAATCCTGGATTTCTCTGCTCATGTCACTAAAGAAAGGCAGGGGGCAGGGGACAAGGGGACAACTGACAAGTGTAGGTTTTTTACAGTTAGGAGGAGTTATAACAGTAAAATTCATCAACAGGGTTCGTCAAGTGCTAAGGCGATTTGCTTGATATTTCTTGGCAGTAAACTAATTACCCATCGCATTAATGGTGCAAAACAACTGCTGACATCAAGACTAGAGCGCTTTTTTCCTCTTTTACTTGCCCCCTGATAACCATTTCTAGCAAAATTCAAGTGAAACGTTATCAGGGGTGTATTTTCTGGCTTAGGCATCCACTTGTGCTGGAATTTTCTCCATCTGCTGAGAAGTTTTCTGCAACATCGGGGTAATGAGATCGGCGGGCACAGGACAACTGAAGTAGTAACCCTGACCTTCATCACATCCCTGCATTTTCAGATAGTCAAGCTGTTCTTGGGTTTCTACACCCTCTGCCGTGATGTTCAATCGCAGGCTTTTTGCCAGGGCAATAATCGCATTCGTGACGGCGGCACTATCAGTATTGGACGTGACATCCTGTACAAATGACCGATCAATCTTGAGCATGTTCACGGGAAAGCGCTTCAAGTAGTTGAGGGAGGAATAACCAGTACCGAAGTCATCTAGAGCCAAGCATATACCCAGTTCTCGTAATTGTTTTAAGGTTTTAACCGATCGCTCCATATCAGCCATCAAGAAGCTTTCTGTCACTTCCAATTCTAGGTAAGATACTTGGAGTCCAGTTTCCTCAAGAATTTTACTAACAACCTCAACTAGATTCGGTAGTTCAAACTGTCGGGCTGACAGATTTACAGATATCCGAATTGGGTTAAATCCAGCAAGCTGCCAAGCACGGTTTTGGGCACAAGCAGTTCGTAAGACCCATTCACCAATCGGTAGGATCAAACCATTGGCTTCTGCAATGGGAATAAACTTTACTGGAGAAACCAAACCTAATGTAGGATGCTGCCAGCGAACCAACGCTTCCATAGCTGTAATTTGTCCGCTGTGTAAATCAATCAGAGGTTGATAATAAACCAGCATTTCGTTGCGATCGAGCGCTCTATGTAATTCATTTTCTAAAGTGATTCGCTCCTGCAACTGAGCATTAATTTCCGGTGAATAGAATTGGTATTTGCTACGCCCTTGCCGCTTCGCTTGGTACAGTGCGATATGAGCCTGCTGCAAAAGTTGGTCTACGCTATTACGCTCATTTATTCCATTAATTGTAATGCCGATGCTGGCGGTGAGATGAATCAAGTTCCCTTCTATAGAAAAGGGTTTGCTCAGGGTGCTTAACAGCATCTGAGATAGCTTAATCACACTTTCAAAAGAAACAATGTCCATGCGGGCAATGGCAAATTCATCTCCACTCAAATGAGCAAGAATATCTGTTTGTGTCATGCAGGGTGATAACCTCTGAGCAACTGCTCTTAACAACAAATTTGTTGTTTCATGCTCCAATCCATGACTCATAACAGTGAAATCATCAATACCCAGTAAAAAGACTGCTACAAAGCGCTGGTTATTTTCAGGTTGAGATAGAGTCTGATAGAGGCGATCGCAGAATAAATCACGATTGGGTAATCCAGTTAGATCGTCATAATTACTGATGTAATGAATTAACTCATCTAATTTGTAAAGAGTTTGTGAGGTATCTGCCATCAATGTACCGGCTTCATCAGCAAATTCTGTGGGCAATTCAGGTAAGGTTTTGGTGTTTAGATAATTTTGCAATACCGCAGATGTTAAAATAACCGGTTTGAGGAGGTGGTGTAGTGCATAGAGGGTGGCAGCTGTACCCGCTAAGGTAGCCAACAGAGCAACAAGCATAACTCGAATCGCCATCTCCAAGGAATAGGAGTTTGAGATGACGAAACTCAAGAGTAAGCTAAGAAGTGGTATGTGAGTACCCAAAAATGCCACCAACATGATTTTAGCGGTGTAACTTTTTTTGAGCAATGGAAAACTAGCTAGAAACGAGTAGAGATTGAGCTTGTCATTGAGCTTCATAAATTCTGTTCGATAGTTGGTAAATTAGTTCCGAGCTTTTCTGGCAAAAGGCTATTTTTGATTTACAATTCAGTGCAATTAGCTCTCATGGAACCAAACCCTGATCAGGTTATATATTATGCTTCCCAATATGGGTTTCTATTTGATATGTATAACGATAAAGTTTATGTAAAGCTTATCCAGAAATAATTTCACAAGAAATACCTAAATTATGTTGATTTTTATCAAATAGAATTCAGGAGTCAGGAGTCAGAATTCAGTATGAATTCTGTACG
>CAXUOL010000257.1:0-8467 GCA_964252435.1 uncultured Nostoc sp. | reverse complement strand
CCCGAAGTCAAGCGAAATAATCCAAATTTTATGAGTCAGGTAAAAACCTCGCCCGAAGTCAAGCGACCTGTTCATCCCTTTCCCCTTTCCCCTTTAACCTTTTCCCTTTTATTTTTGATTTTCAAATCTGGGCTAAAGTCCTCACGACAAAAGTTTTTTAATCTAGTCTGCTCAACCTATGTTGTTGCTTTTTTTACGCAGCGCGTATCCTTACCAGCCTCTTTGCAGTCTTCAAAAACAATCTTTTTATTAACAATTTCTTGCTTTGCATTCAATACCTTTTGCTTTACTGCTTCCGGTATGATTGCCCCAAATTTCCCTAAAAATAAGATATCTGTTCTTTCTAGCCCAATTGTATATATTTGTCCTTTGATTTGTTTTTGTTTGGCTAATTCTGCTATGTAAGTGATGGCTAAATCTAAGCGTTTGACAGCACTGGTTAAAACAGCTTTTGGGGCAACATCTAATTGATCCTTGGTGTTACCAAAAGCATATACTCCTTTTTCATCAGCTGTTTGTAAGACTGCGGCTGAGGCATTATCTAACCATTGATAAATGACATCAGCACCAGAAGAAATTAATGCCAGAGTCGCTTCCTTAGCTTTGGCAACATCATTCCAATCACCTGTAAAAGTAGAAGTAATTTGGATATCTGGTTTAACAGACTTTGCTCCTAATTCAAATCCCCGCAGTTCTCCCTCGGTAGCGGGAAACTTCTCTCCAGTAATATAAGCTAATTTATTAGATTTAGTCACAGAAGCACCGATTATGCCACATAAATAACTAGCTTGTAGGTGATCTATTCGTAAAGAAGCAATATTCTCAGCCTTGAGATTACCATTTACTCCCACAAAAAATGTGTTGGGGAACTGTGAGGCGACTTGTTCAATTGCGGCATCAAATTGTCCACCATGCGCGAAGATGAGATTGTAGCCTTTACGAGCAAAATCTGTTAATACTTCTGTTTGATCTGCTTGTGCTACTTTTTCTACATAGGCGGTTTGGACACCTAGCTTTTGTTTTGCTAGATTGATGCCTTCATAACCAGATTGATTCCAGGCTTTATCGGTAATCATTCCAGGGAGAGCGATCGCTATTTTAAACCCTTCAGTACCACCCGTTGTTGTCGCTGTTGGTGTCGTCGGCTTATTACTGCAAGCTTGCAGCAGTAAGCTGGTACCAAACCCTGCTGAACCGAGCAAAATAAATTCACGCCGACTAAAGTTTGTTGTCATACCTCACCTTCAGATAGCTATTTGAGTTATTTCAACACTCTAAAGTCGTAGGTGGTACTTTGGAAACAATTTCTCTGGGATTTCTTTAAGATGCGATAAATCGCCGTCTCTACAATAATCAGTCTTTTGTAAAAACGACGATTCATCGCGTCTCTTGCCTTAACTCCTGCATTTTATGCAGTTTTAGCATTTTCATCAGATGCTTGTTCTGCAACATTTTTCAAGCGGCTCGACCTAATTTTGCGGATGCGATTGCTATAGCGAACACCACCCGCCATTTCATATTCGCGGCTGTCTTTGCCGTACTTGATACCAACCACCATCAGCATCTTCTCAGAAAGCTGACTCAAGTTTTTTTCCATCTCTTCAATTTCAGTTTTAGAAGAATCAACTACAGACAGAGCAGTATTATAAACATCAATTTTGTTGCGTAACTGGTCGATTGACTCAACTAATTTTTCTAGACTATAGTCTTCATCAAATTTGACGCTTGGAACAATCGATTTCAGTCCAGCCGATCTTAACTGAGCTTTTTCTAAAACACGGGATGTACGTTTTTTACGAGACATCAAACTACTCCTTTAAAATTCTTATAGAGCTAGCTTGCCTCAATTAAACTGCATTCTGGTTCAGCAAAACTCGCAGTTTTTGTAATAAATTTTTCAAGTTATAGCAGTAAATTTTCGGAATTTTATTACTAGATATTGGTATTTATATAGATAATTGTCTAAGCTTCATCAAAACTTTAAGGGACACTGCTCCCGTAAGTTCTGTAGCTGCTCCCGTAAGTTCTGTAGCTGCTCCCGTAAGTTGGGGAGTGCGTAGGCAAAAATCTTGTAAGCGATCGCTTTATTCTGTAAGAAAGACCGATATAGGCGATCGCAGTCTGTAGAAGGGCGATCGCGATTACCATATTGTTTGAACAAGATATTGTGTAATTTTCTGATCAATTGTCACAATTGGCAAATTCTCTATTTGGCTTTGAGCAATCAAAATGCGATCGAATGGATCTCGGTGGATATTTGGTAAACTAGCAACTTGCAAAACATGGCTCATTTGAATAGGTAAACTTTCAAAGCGATTGATTGCCAGACGAGTTGGAATATATTGTTCTACAGGTTCAGGTAAAATCAGTTTCCCTAATTTATTTTTGATGACAATTTCCCATGCACTTACCACGCTCAAAAATAGAATGTTGCCTGAATCAGCAATTAAGTTACGAGCATTGGCAGATAATTGAGGGTCATTTGTTACCCACCAAATGAATGCATGGGTATCCAGTAAAGCTCTCATTACTAAACGAGGTTAGAATTCTCAAAATCACTCAAGATTTCTTCTGGTAAAGGCTCGTTGAAATCTGGTGCAATAAACACTTTACCTTTATCTAAGCCTGGAATGCGAGGAGAACTGATATTCGCAAAGGCGACTAGACGTGCAACTGGAATCCCCTGTTCAGCAATCACGACTTCTTCACCGAGCAATACCTGACTCAGAAGTTCACTAAATTTGGCAGTTGCTTGGGCAACGTTGACAGTAATAGTCATCTGCCTTGGTAATTAATTCCTAATATTCTTTACGATAACACCGAATGCATGGGCAATCGCGATCGCAGTTTAGGCAAATCCAATTGCTGCGTTGTACCCCACAAGACTGTTAAAATCAACATATTGGTGTCAAAATGCGAAAAAAACACACCCAATACGATAAAAATGCCAGCTATTGTTAAATTACAACTCTCCTTAGAAACTTTAGCAGAAGCAATATCTTCCCTTGATTTAACAGAAAAACGTCAACTTCAAGAGCTAATTGAGCAACAGATTTTTGAAGCCGAAGAAGCGTTGTACGAAGACGATGCAGATACACTGGCAGAAATTGAAGCAGTTCGCACTGAGTATAAAGATGGTGAGTCAGTGACTATAGAGGAATATCTTGCTAACCGCTCAGAGCAGAGATAATGAGTTATGCGATCGTTATTTCCAAGTCGCGTACCATCCGGGCTTTGCCTGTGTAGCCAAGCAAGTGCAAAGTAATAAATATTATAGAGAATATTTAGTGTGAGACATTTAGGAGAACAAGTTTTGACAACTATTACCGATATTGGCACACTGATTAACCATCATTCTGAAATACACGGCGGTTGTCCGATTATTGCTGGTACAGGGGTGACAGTAAGGCGCATAGCCATCTGGTACAAACAAGGTTATAGCGCCGAAGAGATTGCAGATCAAATTAGTCATTTGACCTTAGCGCAGGTTTATGCAGCTTTAGCTTATTATCATGCTAACCGCAACCAAATTGACGCTGACATTGCAGCAGAAGAGGCAGAGGGAGACAGATTAGAGAAACTGCATAAAATTCAAAAACTTTCATGAGCCGAATTCGCTTGTATATGGATGAGGATTCTACCGCACGTTCTCTAGTTCTGGCTCTACAAAATCGTGGTGTAGATGTGATTACAAGTCTAAATTTGAATAGGCTGGGATATACAGATGAAGAACAGCTAACGTGGGCAACTGAGCAAGGTTTTGTTTTATATAGTTTTAATATCAGAGATTTCTACCGTTTGCACACTGATTTTTTGACCAAAGAACAATCTCATGCAGGAATGATTTTGGTACAGCAGCAACGTTACTCAGTGGGGGAACTAATGCGCGGTATTTTGAGGTTAATTGCAGCTAAGTCAGCAGAAGAAATGCAGAATCAAGTAGAATTTTTGAGTAGTTGGATTGATGAATAGTATCCAATACGGTTCAGTTAAAGCTAAAAACTGGGAAGCGCTATACGCTCATCGACAGTCTAGACAATTTATCTGATGATTTTATGACTAATTGCGATCGCCCACTCATCGACACCAGAGAGAGTTTGTAAATTCGATACCTGGCATTCAGCGCTGTTATTAGAGAATTGGGTTGAGTAGCTGTAAAAGGCGATCGCACTTCGCTTAAAACTATAGATCCTGCATCCCCTTATACCAATTGACCAAAATCAGGCTATAGATGCAAGTTAAATCTAACTCTCTTAAATTACGAATTACGAATTATTTCCACCATCGCCCCACATCCACAATTGCGTGGGCAATTTTTGCCGTTGCTGCTTGACCACCTAATCCAAAGATAACTGGAAATAGTGCCTTGATATCTTGCAGCAAGTCAAGGCGAGTGCCAAGAGAAAGCTGATGAAGTGTATCTTGCCAAAGAAGAAAAAGTTTGGCAGGTAGCATTTGTGACAACCTGTCAGCTAAAGCACTCAAGGCATAGGCACGATTTGACTCATCCCGAATCGCCCTGGCAGCAGCAAGGGCTTCTGGCAATAACTCTGGTGGCAGTTTCTCAGCTAAGGCACTCAAGGCATTGGCACGATTTGACTGATTCTGAATCGCCCTGGCAGCAGCAAGGGCTTCTGGCAATAACTCTGGTGGCAGTTTCTCAGCTAAGGCACTCAAGGCATTGGCACGAGAAGACTCATCCTGAATTTCCCTGGCAGCAGCTAGGACTTTTTGCAGTGCTAATTCTTGAAGATTTGGTGGCAAATAAGTGACTAGTTCTGTCAGCGAGTTAACTTTCTCCCGTGGCTTTGGGTTTTGCAGGGCGTAAGCTAGTCCTTGTTGAGGAGTCCACTTCTTGTTTTTGACTAAGGCAAGCAGTAGTTCTACTGGCACATTAGCTGCCATACTATTAAGGGATGCAGTAATCAAAGCATAGCGACACTGCCAACTCACAACTTGAGACAGTCTTGATTCAGTCCGATTCGCTTCTGCTAGTTCCCAGGCACGAGAAATATCTGTGATGTAACCGCCAGTTTGTGCCAATTGTTCTCGCACTTCATACCAGCCATTGTTTCCAGTTGCAGACTCTTCCCGCAATAACTGGTGAATCTCTTCTAACTGTCCAGCCTTTTCCAAATGCCAAACTAAATACTGATGAATGTAACTATCATCGAGTAAAGTATGCCATAAACCATTCTGGGTTTTCTGCCGATACTTCTTTAAAAAAGCTGCGTGAACATCAGCAAAGTTTAAACCCAACCCAGCCAAATCTCCTGGGCGTTTTGGCTCAGAGGGAGCAGTTAACAAATTACAAGCTAAATCGTGGAATAAGTCATGTAAGCGATAGGTAGGCATACCATCAGCAAGCGGTACTCCTGTTAATAGCAATGCTTTATTCCGTAAATATTGCAACATCTTGGCAGCATCACGCTTATCCATCTGCCACAGCGTTGCTGCCATCATCTTATTAATGTTGACATCCTCCGGCAATACCCCTAACCAAGAGAAATGCTGCTGCTTTTCTAGTGGCATTCTCTTGACACTCAAATTTAATGATGCGGTTAAACTCAGGCGTTTTAAACTAGCCTCATCAGTAATTTCTTCGGCTTCCGGTCGGTCAAAACTTGTTAATCTGGCTACTTCTTGCTGAATATCCGCCAACAGTTCATTCCAAGTCGTACCACAGGCAACTTCGGCGGCTGCAAGTTCCAATGCTAAGGGAAGATAACCAACACCTTTGGCTAAATTTTCTGCTGAGTGACGTTCTGTGCCTGTAATCTCGCGTCTTAATTTCTTAGTCAGCAATTCCATTGCCTGGTCTGGTTTCATTATATCCAGACTGTAGGTGTTGGCTGCTAAGGCATCGGCAATGTGACCTTCACGAGTAGTTACTAAAACTTGACAACGCGCCCCACCAAAATTAAACGCTTGTGCATTTTCGGTATTCCAAGCATCATCCACCACCAGCAACACAGCTTTGTCATAAAGCAGAGTCCGCAAATGCGAGGAAGTTGCTTCTACACTTGTAGGCTTAAAGCTATAGTCTCCTAATGCTTGCACCCAGCCACTAAGTAAAGAAAGGACATTAGGTTGTTGACCTAACGTTGCCCAAAGAATGCCATCACAAAAACGAGATTGTATTTCTGCATCATGGGCTAAAGCCGCAGCTAAAGTAGATTTGCCCACCGAACCCAAACCGTGAATCGCAGTAATTACTAAAGTGCGACTATCAGACGATGAACCATTTAAAAGACGAGTCTTTAAATCATCGCTGTACTCTGGGCGTTCTACAAAGTATGTGGGTAAAGGTGGCGCTTGAAACAGAGTAAGTTTAATTTGGGGTACAGTAGCAACACCCTCATCTTGGGTGGAATTGGTTGCTAATTTTTTCGATTTATTTTGTCTTTCCTTTTCCCACGCTTCATCAAACCCTTTCAGGTTCTTCTCTCTATCCTTTGACCATAGCTTGAGTGTAAAGCGCCAGTCATCAGAACCTTGAGTTTGGAGACGGTTATCTTCCAGAATCTTCAAAAAATCCTTCAGCAAATTCAGCGCTTCTCGAATTTGCGCTTTAGTTAACTTGCCAGGATATTTGTCTTTTTGGGTCAGCAACTCCAACACGACTAACGTAGTCTGCACAGTCAGCTTGGGGTTAGCGCTATCTGCTTCTTTCCAGTTGGACTCAATTTTAAAATTATCGTCCTCAAATTCTCCATCGGCAAAACAAAGCAACGCCTCTAAGAGACGCTTGACTCGCTTTTGAATCTCAGGCCCATAGGTAGTTCGTGGCATTACATCCAAAAAATTGAGTAAGAAGTTTGAGGCTACCCCATATTGAAACTACCACCCCAAACTCATGTAATCCAGATTCTAAGGCATTTTAAGCAAGATTAGGGTACTTGCTTAGGGACACAACCCCAAAGAGAACCTGTATCTATCAACTCTTTGGGGTACAAACAAATGCAAATTAAGCGTCATATTCTTAGTAAAACCATTGCTTTGTTACTGGCAATGCAACTATTCTTGATTGGTTTACAAGCTAAAAGCCGGATTGACCAAGGTAACTCATCCATTGAGGCGTTGATTTGGATGACTCAACAATATATTTCAGTACTGGTTAAAATCCGTAGCTTGCAGTATAAAAAGCAGAAAAACGATTCTCTAAAGATTAAAAGTAAAAGATGAAGTGGTAGGTGTGTTAACGGAACGCTGTAACCCACCGCAATATAGCAATCCTATCTGATTTCGTTCAAATTCGCAGTGTCCAGATCCCCGACTTCTTTAAGAAGTCGGGGATCTAACTTTTCACGAGTGATTTAGGACTGCTATAGATATTCAAATGGTGCGTTGCACTTTGCGACAACGCACCCTACTTTGGATATTTTGTTAATTTAAATCTCTTATTGTCCAACACAATTCTGTTAATAATAATCGTAGAGTAGTGTATGCCATCAACACTAAAACTGCTGTATGAGTCGTCCCCGAATCATTCAACCTGGTCAAAGCTATACATTCAGCAAATATTTTGAACTGCCGTTTTCCCCAGAAGATATTCTGGCTGAACTTGGCTGTTCCTATCAACGCGAACGGTTGCAATTACCAAAAACAGAATTTAACTCTGAGATAATTGCAGAATTTATTTATACTCAATTCAGAAGTTCATACTTATATCGAACCAGAGGAAGAAACAGATGAAGAAAACTAATGATGCATTGAAAATCATTAAAAAAATGATGAAAGAAGATCCAGAATTACAAGAGATGGTTAGAGAATCATCAATAAATGCTCAAGTATCTCAAATCATCTACGATGCACGTAAACAAGCGGGACTAACCCAGCAACAACTAGCCGATTTAGTTGGTACTACCCAGTCAGTTATTGCTCGATTGGAAGACGCTGACTATGAGGGACATTCTTTGTCTATATTGGCTCGGATTGCAGCAGCTTTAAATCAAAAAGTAGAAATTAAAATGTCACCTAAAGAAGTTGCTTAAAACCCATTATGCTTATTCCAGAACTCGAACAATAACTCCTTCAGCTTTCCCCCAACGATAAACGTGTATGACATCCAATGGGAAGCGCTATAGTTTAACGATGAGCAACTGCAACAGAAAAAAAGATCATGAACACCGCCAAACTCAGCACTGATGGCACTCATCAAGTTGTTATTTTGCCCGAAGATTTTCAATTCACTGGCACAGAAGTCTATATCAAAAAAATTGGTAACGCTATTGTTCTCATTGCCAAAGATAACCCCTGGCAATCTCTCATCGAGAGTCTAGACAATTTCTCTGATGATTTTATGACTACTAGAGATCAGCCACTCATCGACACTAGAGAGATTTTGTAAATGCGATACCTGCTTGATACCAACATCTGCATTTACCTCTTGAAGAAGAATTCAGCTATTCTGAATTCAGGAGTCAGAATGAATCAGTGGGGGATTCAGACCCGCCACTGATTGAAG
>CAXUOL010000256.1:6947-8524 GCA_964252435.1 uncultured Nostoc sp. | reverse complement strand
CCATCAATATCTAAGATTTCTCCGGCAAAATAAAGACCAGGAACTAACCTACTTTCCATCGTCTTAAAGTTGACTTCTTTGAGCTTGACGCCGCCACAGGTAACAAATTCTTCTTTAAAGGCTCCTTTGCCACTGATTAAGTATTGTCCTTGAGTAAGTTCTTGCACCAGTTTATTTAAGCTTTTATTAGATATTTCTGCCCAACGATCTTCTGTGGTAATGCCTGCACGGGCAATGATATATTGCCAGACACGATGAGGTAGATCAACGCCGCGATGCAATGCGATCGCTTTCTTTCCCCATTCATCTTTAACTGCTAAAACTTTTTCTCGCACTTGTTCTTGGTGCAAATTAGGCAGCCAATTAATCAATAATGTGGCTTGGTAGCGGCTTTCATGCAGAACTCTCGCACCCCAAGCAGAAAGCTTCAAAACAGCCGGGCCACTCAAACCCCAGTGGGTAATTAGCAATGGCCCAGTTTGTTGTAATTGGGATTTTCCGCCCGCAGATAAGCGTAATTGAGCAGGATTAACGCTAACTCCAGCCAATTCCCGCAATTTTTGATCGACAATGTTGAAGGTAAATAACGAGGGTACTGGCGGTTCAATTTGATGACCTAACTCTCGGACAATTTTATAACCCGCAAGGCTGCTACCGGTCGCCAGAAGTAGGCGATCGCATTTTATCGTCTCTCCCGACTTCAGAAGAATATCAAACCCATCCTCTGCTGCGGTTCGTTTTACCGAAGTTACATGCGTACCGATACGAAGTTTTACCCCAGATGTCGCCACCGCTTTAATCAGAGATTCCACAATGGTTTCTGAAGTATTGGTGACAGGAAACATTCGACCATCAGCTTCAGTTTTGAGATAGACTCCACCAGCAGCAAACCAAGCTACTGTGTCTTGAGGCCCAAACCGAGTCAAAGCACCCCGCAAAGCTTTTGCACCTCTGGGATAATTTTGCACTAACTCCTCCGCCTCAAAACAAGCGTGAGTGACGTTGCAGCGTCCGCCACCAGAAATTAGCACTTTCGCTAGGGGTTGGCGACTAGCTTCGAGTAAAGTAACTTGGGCATCAGGATTGGCTTTAGCACAAGCGATCGCGCCAAAAAATCCCGCCGCCCCACCCCCAATAACTACAATTTGTAACGGTAACAATTTCAAAAATGTCTCTTTTACAGCACCTACTTTCTAGGCTAGCTGTTATTTTCACTCTTCATCAGGTTCAAAGTCGTCTTTTGTCGCACCACAAGTTGGACATGACCAATCTTCTGGTATATCTTCAAAGGCTGTTCCCGGTGCTATATCGCTATCTGGATCGCCTTGTTCTGGGTCATATTCATAGCCGCAAACAGTACATTTATACTTTGCCATGTTCGTTTCCCCTCGTAAATTGTTGGCATTACTTCAGTATTAAATACTTGTGGTAGTTAGTCATTAGTCATTGGTCATTATTTGGTCATTTGTCCAACAGAAACCACGCCAACCCAACGGCAAAGCTCAGGACATCCCTTGGGATGTGGTTTGAATTAGTTCGATTTCATTAGTTTTTTTCGCCCAGGAGTGGCACAGTAT
>CAXUOL010000256.1:0-6883 GCA_964252435.1 uncultured Nostoc sp. | reverse complement strand
GTATATACCAAAAACTCTTATATTTTAGACCAATGACCAATGACCAATGACAAATGACAAATGACTAAAAACGCCACCATGTCCTTTGGGCATAACTGATAATCCCGATCGCGATCGCCCCAAGTAGCAGTAGCCAAATAATTCCACCTGGAATAAAAGTGAGAATACCAATACCTCTGAGTACCCAGACGGCAACACTAATGCCAAGAAGTATACCAAAAATCTGGATTAATCTACGATTTAAAGAAGATTGATTCACCTAATTTTCCTCTCAACTCAACAGACATTACACTTGATATTGATAATTAAAATATGAAGTTACGATGAAGTTGCCGTTTCATGAGAAATACCACGTAAAAACCGAGAGATACTATCCAAACGTTAGGGTAAGGTACTTGATGTTAAATCGTGTTTGTGCCATTCTAGCTGTTAACAACGCAGTTTTTCATCTACAAGTATTACTTTGACAAAACTCACTGAAGCATTAATTATGTTAATTGTGATAAGAAACACAGTTTTTACAGTAAAGTAACTGAAATGATTAGCAAAAAATCATCCTTTTCGGAAAAGATAAGTATTAAACTGGAACTAATTTAATAATGGGTTGGATCTAAATCAAGTTTTATGGCTTGTAGTTTCAACTCTATTTAGGTGGATGAGTTGAGGAGTAACTTAATCATTATGTCTACGTCTTATATATCAGATTCAATTATTGCAGGTTCAGATATGGCTTGGAGTCAAGACAAGCAAAAGTTGCTAGTACAGGGTGAAATTTTGGTAGAAACGCGATCGCACAAGATGTCGGGTGGCGCGGTGACAGCCTGGATGTATTTGCCGATGGTGCGATCGCACGTTTGGCAGCAATTAACTGATTATCCCCGCTGGGTACAATATTTTCCCGATATCACCAAGAGTGAGGTAGTACATAAAGGTGAAGTCAAACGTCTGTATCAAGCAGCACAAAAAGCTTTCTTCTTTTTCACGGCTCAAGTAGAAATTTACCTCAATGTTGTAGAAGTGCTGGGGCAGCAAATCCAATTTCGTATGGTAAATGGGACTTTTGAAGACTTTGACGCCAATTTAGAACTAAAAGATTGTGGTAATGGCACAATACTTGCTTATACTGTGCAAGCAACACCTCTAATTCCGATTCCATCTATTTTTATTCAACAAGCGATGAATTTCGAGTTGCCTGCAAATATGCGTAAAATGCGACAAGTTATGTGTAAGGGTCAATAAAAAATTCAGGCATTGCTGATAGGATTTTCACTTTACCTCTAGATAATTCAAAAACCCGTTCTCTGTCAGAAAACGGGTTTTTGTGTGTGATTTGTGAGGTGTAATTATCCGGTAAAAACTTCAACTGGTAAACGGCTAAACGACAACCTTTCATTTTGCACATCTACAAAGATGGTGTTACCGTCGTTGAATTCGCCGCGCAAGATGGATTTAGCAATTTGAGTTTCTAACTCTCGCTGAATCGCCCGCTTCAGTGGACGCGCCCCATACACTGGGTCATACCCTACTTCTGCTAAAAAGTCAAGGGCAGCATCCGATAGTTTGAGAGATATTTTGCGATCGCTCAATCTTTGCCGCAATCTTTCGACTTGCAATAGCACAATTTGCCGCAATTCCTTCTTATCCAAACCGTGGAAGATGATAATTTCATCAATCCGGTTCAGGAACTCTGGACGGAAGCTATTTCGCATTGCTTCCATGACTCGACGGCGCATTTCATCGTAGTGGGTGTTATCCCCAGCGATATCAAGAATGTACTGCGAACCGATGTTACTGGTCATGATGATAATAGCGTTCTTGAAGTCCACTTTATGACCTTGGGCATCAGTGACGCGACCATCATCAAGAATTTGCAAGAAGATATTGAAGACATCGGGGTGCGCTTTCTCGATTTCGTCGAAGAGAATCACTGAGTAAGGACGACGCCGAATCGCTTCTGTAAGTTGTCCGCCTTCTTCGTAACCCACGTATCCTGGAGGCGCACCGATTAAGCGAGAGACGGCGTGTTTCTCCATGTACTCAGACATATCGATTCGCACCAACGCATCTTCGCTATCGAACATATATGCCGCCAGCGCTTTTGCCAACTCGGTTTTACCCACACCCGTAGGCCCAAGGAAAATAAAGCTAGCAATGGGACGATTGGGATCGGCTAATCCAGCCCGCGATCGCTGAATTGCATCCGCTACTGCTGTGACTGCTTCTTCTTGTCCAACTACGCGGCGGTGCAGTTCATCTTCTAAATGCAGCAGTTTTTCTTTCTCCGATTCCACTAACTTGCTGATCGGAATTCCTGTCCATTTAGAAATAATTTCGGCAATATCAGCTTCTGTGACTTCTTCCCGTAACAGTGATTTCCCACTTCTTTGAGTACTTGCCAATTCAGCTTCTACTGCTTCCAATTGACGATGCAAACTGGTTAAATTACCGTATTTCAATTCAGCAGCGCGGTTAAGGTCGTAATCGCGTTCTGCTTGTTGAATCTCTAAGTTGACCCGTTCAATCTCTTTTTTAACAGACTGAATTTTGTCAATGATATCTTTTTCAGATTGCCATTGAGTATTCAGGGTTTTTTGTTCTTCTTTGAGATCGGCAATTTCTTTTTCCAGTCTTCCTAGACGTTCGCGAGAAGCGGCATCGCTTTCTTTTTGCAGCGATAGCTTCTCCATTTCCAATTGGAGAATCTTACGATCGATTTCGTCGAGTTCTTCTGGTTTAGAGGTAATCTCCATTTTTAGTCTAGCGGCGGCTTCGTCTACCAAGTCAATCGCTTTATCTGGTAAGAAGCGATCGCTAATATAACGACTCGACAATACGGCGGCTGCAACTAAAGCACTATCAGAAATCTTCACTCCGTGGTGGTTTTCGTAACGTTCTCTCAACCCGCGCAAAATCGAAATACTATCTTCTACACTAGGCTGATCGACATAAACCTGCTGGAACCGTCTTTCTAATGCGGCATCTTTTTCGATATATTTGCGGTATTCATCTAGGGTTGTTGCCCCAATACAACGCAATTCGCCCCGCGCCAACATCGGTTTTAATAAGTTACCCGCATCCATCGCACCTTGAGTTGCACCAGCGCCGACA
The DNA here is from genome assembly GCA_964252435.1 of uncultured Nostoc sp. Classification (GTDB taxonomy): domain Bacteria; phylum Cyanobacteriota; class Cyanobacteriia; order Cyanobacteriales; family Nostocaceae; genus Nostoc. Next base: position 3,775 of record CAXUOL010000256.1, on the reverse strand, counting down.
ACGGTGTGAATTTCATCAATAAATAAAACAATATTGCCGCCAGATTCAGTAACTTCTTTTAATACTGCTTTCAGGCGTTCTTCAAATTCACCCCGGAATTTTGCCCCTGCAATCAAAGCACCCATATCTAAAGCGATTAGCTTGCGGTCTTTCAGGGATTGAGGTACATCACCTGCAATAATGCGTTGTGCTAATCCTTCAGCGATCGCAGTTTTACCAACACCTGGTTCACCAATTAGCACAGGATTATTCTTGGTGCGGCGAGAGAGAATTTGCACAGTCCGACGAATTTCATCATCCCGCCCAATCACTGGATCGAGTTGACCTTTACGTGCAGCTTCTGTAAGGTCACGCCCGTATTTTTCCAGTGCTTCGTATTTGCCTTCTGGATTTTGGTCGGTCACTTTTTGACTCCCGCGAATTTGTTTAATAATATTTTTTAGCTTGCCTTCGTCTAAACCAAACTCTTGGAATAAACCTTTGCCAAAACGGTCATCTTTAGCGTAAGCCAACAATAAATGTTCAATTGAAATATATTCGTCTTCAAACTCTTTGCGATATCCGTCTGCCCGATCTAGAAGTGTATCTAAGCTACGTCCCAAGTAGACAGAACTGCTGCTACCGGATACTTTCGGCTGACGTTGGAAAAATTGTTCAGTGCGATCGCGCAGTTTTTGAAGGTTAACACCTGCCTTGGTGAGAATGCCAGTTGCTAGACCATCTTGTTCTAACAGCGCTTTCATCAGGTGTTCGCTTTCTATCTGCTGCTGTTGATATTGTTTCACAATATCCGGGGTATGGGCGATCGCTTCCCAGGCTTTTTCTGTAAATTGATTTGGATTAGTTGGTTGCATAGGCTTTTTTGAGGAACGTAGACGCCCAACCATGAGACAATGCTGCCCAGAGTTGTCTGAGTGCCGACTTCCGACATAATCGCCCGGACGGCAGCTTGTCTTCAGATATCAAAACTTTGGGGGAACACTTTTTGGGCGAAGTGTTCGTCGCATACAGAACAAGAATCAGTTTTGTTCTGATATCGTCATTGTAAAAACATGGAGGCGACTAGCGGGATCGGTCTTTACATCTTTATAGAGTAGTAGTATTACCGCTCGTGGAAATAAAAATTCATTATTTGTACTTTCTAGGCAGTCGTGAGATGTTTGAGGCAATGAACTAGGCGATCGCCTTAAATAGTGTCAAGCCCATCTTTACTTTCACGCCTCCTGTATTGCGTAAAACAGTCGATCGATACTGTAAGTATAATTAGCTTCATTGATCTGACGAGCATAGTTCTCGTCCCACATTCTATTTGCTTACAGTCTCGGAGAAAATCATGTTACTTGATAATTTTCGCCGCCAGTTGCGTCAAGAAGCGCAACTATGGCAGGATGAAGGACTTATTGATGCCGATTTTTACCGAATACTCGCACAAAGGTATCAATTTAATAATCTAGAAACTGCCGCTCGCGATCGCTTCGTTTTTATCTTGATCGCTGTGGGTGCAACATTGTTAGGCTTAGGTGTAATTACTTTTGTAGCTGCCAACTGGCAAGCTTTGAATAGAGAAGCCAAGTTAACACTACTGTTAAGTTTATTCCTGATAACTAATATTGCTGGTTTTATTTTGTGGAGACAACCTGCAAGCAATAATATTTCCCCAAGAGGCCGAAAACGCCGCCAACAGGTCTTCGGAGAAGGCTTGCTACTTTTAGGTGCGTTGACGATCGGCGCAAATATAGCGCTGTTGGCGCAAATGTTCCATATTAGCGGTTCAAGTTACGAACTGTTCTTAATTTGGGGGTTGGCTGTTTTGCTAATGGCTTACGGTCTGCGCTTGACTTCCTTGGGGATGCTTGCCCTAATTTTAGTGCTAATCGGGTATTCGATAGGATTATTTGATGGGTACTTTTCACAAAATGAGCTGACATGGGCGCGGCTGGTAATACAACATCTGCCCCTACTCTTAGGTGTAGTGTTTGTACCTCTAGCTTACTGGTGTCGTTCCCGTTGGATTTTCAGAATTGCGGCGATCGCATTTGTTACATCCTGGCAATTTCATCTCCAGTCGCTGCAAGTTCTGACATACAGAGATGCTCCACTTTGGATTGCTATAGCCGCCTTTGCCCTCCCCCCAGCATTATTGTGGAGTTATGATGACTTACTATTTTGGCGAGTTTCTTCCAGGTTATTTCAGCCCTTTGCTAGGACTCTAGCTAGGGTGTTTTTCAGCATCACGTTTTACTACCTGTCTTTCCGTTGGTTATGGTCAGCTCCATCTGTTGGTTATTACACTGAATTTCAAAATAATCACCTAGTAACTTCTCTACCCTTTATTGATGTGGCAATTTTCACAGTTTTAGCTCTGTGGCAATGGTGGCATTTGCTACGGCCAACAAGCAACAGGGAACACCAGGGAATAGATATCAAAACAATCTTTATTGGCAGCTTGATTGTCATTACTGCTTTATTAATCTTCGTTCATCAAGCTATCACTTTGATTCCAGCCATTCCCATATTTGCTTTTAATGTCCTTTTAGCAGTGTTAGGGTTTGAACTAATTCGCGAAGCGCTGGAGTTAGGAAAACGACGCGATTTTTGGGGTGGACTAATATTATTAACACTACAAATTATCAGCCGAACACTAGAGTACGACACCGCTTTACTCTTCAAATCTTTAGTTTTTGTTTTGTGCGGTGTCGCTGTAATTTTTGCCGGATTGTGGTTTGAACGTTATTTGTCATCTTTACCAGTTTTATCAACTTCTGATGAGAATCGGTCATAATACAAAATCTCTGTAAAGAAAGCACTAATTACTTGAACCATATTTTCCTTTGCATCTTTGGCGGTTCGTTTAATAAATATCAAGTGCATTTTTATGCAGAATTTGTTTAAGAAATTTCTGAATTCAAAAAAGCTGATCGTTCAATAGTTAAAACTCATTTTTCGGATTACCCCCTATGGAAACTAATCAAGCATTACCTTTGCAAAATGAACCTTCAGAAAAGCCTATAGCTCTTTGGCGGTTTGTAGTTCCCCTGCTAATTCAAACAGCGATCATCTTGGCAGTACCAGCCCAATCAGTTTACACACTTGTTACAGGTAAAACGGCTATTTTGCAAACTCTACCTGTAGATCCTTACGATTTGCTGCGCGGTTACTCTGTAACGCTAAATTATCAAATTTCTCGCATAGATAATTTAAAAAAACTTCCTGGTTGGGAAGATTTGGTAAAGCAAAATCCTGTTACCGACAAACGAGGCGAGCCTTTGGCTCAGGGAACCAACTTGTATATAATTTTGGAAGAGCAAAAATCCTCTGGTGGAATTCCTCAAGCTTGGAAACCTGTGCGCGTAAGTGGACAATTCCCAACTTCTCTAGCTGCAAATCAGATCGCCTTAAAAGGTCAATATAGTGGCTATAATTCGATTACTTATGGCTTAGAAACTTACTACATCCCAGAGGATCAACGGAACGATATTAACAACGATATCTCTAAAGCCCGATCAATCAAACCAGGACAGCCGCAACCGATAGTAGTAGAAGTGAAAGTGAATGCACAAGGTAAAGCGATACCTATAAATATGTGGGTACGCGATCGCAAATATCATTTTTAATTCTCAGCAGTGCAAGGTGTTGTTAAACTCCATCTACTTTCAAGTCAATGGTACAAAACCATCTCCGTATCTCCTTATTCCCCTGCCCCCACACAAAGTTACCATAATTCCAGGTCGCCTAGTGGATGCTGAAAATGATTGACCCCTACGACTTTGAAGAT
>CAXUOL010000255.1:0-8540 GCA_964252435.1 uncultured Nostoc sp. | reverse complement strand
AGAGCCGGTAGATGCTAAATCAGTTTCTAGCTTTTTTCTGGCGCGTCCGTTTTTAGGTTAACACCCTGATGCTGCTAGAGTTAGCGATTGCAGATGCCTACGGTGAAGGCTTTGAATATGCAGACGAAACGATCGCTAACAATGATTTGAGTCGATACGTCGAACATCCGCGATTTCGACTCAATCCTGGCAGCTATACTGATGACACCCAGATGAGTATTGCCATTGCGGAAGTGATTGTCGCTCAAGCACCGTGGACGCCAGAAGTTTTAGCCGATAGTTTTGTTAGAGCTTTTAAACGCGATGAGAGAGAAGGTTATGCTCGAAGATTCTACCATTTTCTGGGAGAAATTCAGGATGGGAAAGAGTTTTTAACGAAAATTAACCCTGAAAGTGACAAAAGCGGGGGAGCAATGCGTGCAGCACCCATTGGCATTTATTCGACACCAGCAAAAGTCATTGAGGCGGCAACAATTCAAGCGGCAATTATAGCGCTTCTCGTTTACGTGAGGTACACCCGTAGGGGCACGGCACTGCCGTGCCCCTACACTACACCCCGCGATTGTTGTACCGCATTTGAATGGAAACTGATATACCCACAATACTTACGGTAGAGATTACCTCATCAGGCTGGATAAGCAGTTAATGAGTTTAGTGGGCAAAAATATCAGCTAAATCTAATACATTGTTTGAGTCTATTACAGAGCTAAATCAAAAACCTGTTGCGCGGTTAGGTTAAGTTTGGGAAAGGTGGGGGAGATAATCACATCACTACCCCTGAAGAGCTTTTTTACATATTCTCCATCAACTAGTTCGCACACGAAAAGAGCAGGTTGTTTGGGATTTCCAATAAAATCACGTCCCCCTAACCCGGCATAATCTACAATCCAGTATTCGGGGATACCCATCTCTTCATAGTCCCCAAATTTGTCGTAGTAATCGTCACGCCAATTGCTGCTCACAACTTCTACTATTAATTTGACGGAAGTTGAATTTTGGATAACTGATTCACTTTCCCAACGTGTTTCAGTATCAATAGTTTCTTGGTTGAGAACAATGATATCCGGTTCGTAACCTGACTGATGGCGATTAGGTTTAACTATCGATTCTCTAGGAATAAACCAAATATCGCCTTTAGCTGTCTCTCTAATAGTTATAAGTAGTTTTTCAATCAGGGAACCTGTTAATTTAGAATGCTTGCCTCTAGGCTTAGGCATCTCAACTATTACCCCATTATGTAATTCGTAGCGCAGTTGTGAGGTTTCTGGATACCATTCGATAAATTCATCGAAAGTAAATGTTTTTGGTTCGGCTTGTGTTTGGTTCATCAGGTTTAGTAGTAATCTTTGCTTTGAGCGATGAAGCGCTCATTACAAACTAAGATTTTATTTTATGTTTAATTATGCCTACTAGTCTGTCAAACCCATTTTTACGGTTGGAAAGACGCGATAAATCGCCGTCTCTACAGAAAATTTATTTGTCAATTATTTCTTGACAGAGTACTACCTACTTAAAACGGCTGATATCGCACTGAAAAATTAAAGCCATTCTCTTGCAGTGAACTACCGCGATCGCTTGTGCCAATTAATGGTATACCATAGTCTGCACGCAATACCAAACCGTTAATAGGTTGCCAGTTCAAGCCCAACCCCAAGCTGGCAATGGTTTGCGGGTCGGCATTAATACCGCGATTATTCCAAGCTGTACCGATGTCAAAAAATGGGATTAGCTGTAATGTTTCCACATTTGAGGCCAGGGGAATCCGAACTTCCATACCTCCAACTACCCCATTGTCAGCCACAATTTGATTTTGATCGTAACCGCGCACTGTATCAACTCCCCCAATGCTAATTTTTTCCAAGGAAAGTAAGGAATCAGGAGTAAGTTGAGTATTAACTTTAGCTAGCATCAAGATGCGGGGAGATAGTCGTTGTACCCATTGAAATTGTCCCACCCAAGAGAAAAAACGCCCATCGGTACCACTATCGTTAACGGTTGCGTCAATTGCATCAATCCCAAAACTAAATTGCGATCGCGCCGCTAAAACACTGTTAGCATTACGTTGTAACCAATCTTGCGAAAAGCGAATTACCGTAACTCTTGATTCCCCATCTTCGGGTCCTTCGGTAAAGGAGAAAGGGATATCATTGAGGATGTAGGTTTGACTGCGCCGTAAATCGAATGCTAACGATAGAGCAAATTCTCTGTTTGGCGTGTGGATTAGCGGTTGACGGACGTTAAAAGAAAGGGTTTCGGCTTCGCTGCGGATATTTAAGTCACGAAATTCGCTTTCAATAATGCGGCTAGCGCTGTTGCTGTAGCGGACACCAATGGTTCCATCTAAGGCGTTAAAAGGAATAGAATAATTGATATCGTAAATGTCTAAACCTTCGCTACCACCATATTCAGCACTAAATTTATCCCCAAATCCTAATAAATTATCATGAGCAAGAAAAACACTTCCTTGTTCTGAGCCTACGCTAGTTGATTGGTTATTTGCAAAAGTAACTCCAAGGTGGAATGGTGGCGATTCGGTAATTGTCACCTGTAAAATATTATTTCCGGGAGTGCTACCTGCGGTTAACTCAGCATTAACTCGTTGAATCACCGGGTCAAGTTGTAATAATTGTAGCGCTTGTTCGAGACTTTTTTGATTTAAAGGCTTACCTGCAAGCCGTTTAATCCGGGAACGCACATACCCAGGCTGCAATCTTTGTAACCCTAAAATGGAAATTCCTTCGAGTTCGCCTTCCACAACTTGGATTTGCACGACACCGCTAGCGACATTTTGATTGTTGGAAATAAATGCACCACTGGTGATATAGCCATTATCAACATAGAGTTTAGTGATTTGCGATCGCAGTTGCAATAACTGCTCAAATGTGATGTTTTTATTTTCTAAAGGCTGTTTTAATTTGATGATTTCATCTCCTAAAACAGAATAGCCTGTAACTTGAATTTCTTTGACAAAGAACTTTTCACCGCTAGGAAAAGCTGTATCAGGTAGATTTTCCTGTGGGGGTGATGGGAGTATGGGAAGAGTTGGTGTCGGTGGTGTGGGTGGAAGAGTTGGTGTAGGTGATGGTTGGGGTTGAGTTTCTTCGACTTTCCCTGGTATATCGGGAGGAATTGTGACTCCTGGTGGGGGTGTCGATTGTGCAAATACTGCAAGTGGAGTGATGCTAATGCAGGTAAGTAATATGAAAAAAAGCTTTTGAAACCGAAAGTATGAACCCATTGTTGATATATGATATGTAAAATTTGTAAAATAATTTTTGCAAGTCACCATCGGGTATCTGAGAAGAAAAATACTCAGATATCCGATTTCTGTTTAATAATTAATCAAGCAGGTATGATGTTAATAAAACCTCTGTAATTGTGTTCCCAGACTTCATCTTGGAAGAGGATATTATTATTTAATTAAAATACCATAATGTTTTTCTTGATTATTGCATAAAAGTGCAAATCATCAAGATGCGATTTTTCATGCTTGCGTTAATAAAAGCGATCGCACTTCAAATGCTAGTATTTATGTATGTGATCGCTTTACAAATAAGCAAGATTACATTAAGATTGTCACGACCAAAAAACAGTTGTAGCAGTCACCAAACTACAAAGCATCTTGATTTTGCACACTGTTTGTTTTAGTTGGAAACTGGCTTATAGATGTGAAATCTTAATTGGCTCTTAGGTATCGATGAACACTTGTTTCTTTTCCATTCCCAGTGTTGATTAATTTATAGAAATAGAGTGAAGAACCAGACCCTTGATATGTGAGTGTAATCACCGAACCAACCTTTACTTCAATCGAATTGTAGTACCATACAAAATATTGGTTGCCGCTGCTAGATTGAATCAACATTTTGTATCCACCCTGGGAAGAGTCCCAGCCAAATGCTTGAATAATCGTAACGGGCATCGATTCTACAGCATGTGCAACCTCAGCAGTAAGTAATGCAGAAGATGTCACCAGTAGAGTAACAGGAATTGAAGCTTGCCAAGTTCCTGCTGCAAGAAGCAATGCAAGTAAATTGCCAGCTTTTTTGGAAAAGCTACCCATCAGTTTGTTGGAACTTAAATTCATTATTTTGCTCTCCTTTCTTAACCGTTTCTTTAATACTCAGATTAAGGGAGATGACTAGGTAATTCATTCACCATTTATGCATATAAATTTGCATGAATTGTATGGTGCGATCGCATGATGGTGCGTCCCATTTTGCAGAAAACTGTGTATGCGATTATTCCGATATGTGCAATATTTATTTTGAACAACTTCGACTCAAGATTAAATGCCCATTGGGTAATCGATACAATCCTTGTGGTTCAATTATTGGGTCGCCTTTTTTCCAAGGACGTGGTATTGGTTTGCCGCTTGAGACGCTTATGAACATACATTAATTCGTCAGACCTAGCGATTAGTTGTTCTAGTGACATATTGCTCTCTGGTGAGTAACGCTCTATGCCGATACTCATCGAAAGTTTATAGCTACGGTTTTGTTGTTGATTAAAGTTGGCGATATTTGTTTGTAGACGCGCTTGGATAGTATCAGCGTCCTTAAAGTAGCTAGAGATGAAAACAATGAACTCATCTCCACCTAAACGGGCAACAATATCTGAGTTCCGAAAACTTTGCTTAAGTAATCGACCAGCATCAATAATCAAGGCATCTCCCATGTCATGACCAAGGGTGTCGTTAATCTGTTTTAGTCCATCTAAATCAATGAACATAACCCAGCAAAACACTTTCATGCGGTGAGCAATTTTCAATTTCTGTGCAGCCATTAAGAAGAAACCACGTCGGTTATACAAACCTGTTAGTTCATCAGTCAGCAGTAACTGTCTTCCTTCGATCTCTGCTTGTTTGCGGTTGCGAACTTCCTGAATGAGTTCCATTTGAGCGATGGCCTGACGACTTAGGCGGCGTAGTGCATCTAACTGCTGGTAACTTAAGTGATGAGGAATGGTATCTAGAACACACAATGTCCCAATTGGAAGACCATCGGGTGTAATTAGAGGGGCACCAGCATAAAAACGAATTTTGGGATTATCTTTGACTAAGGGATTGTTATTAAAGCGATTGTCTTTAATGGCGTTAGGAACCACTAATACATCTTCTGGTTGAAGAATGGCATGGGAGCAAAAAGACCCATCTCTGGGTGTTTCGCTACTTTTTAGTCCAACCTTAGATTTAAACCATTGGCGATCGCTATCAATTAAACTAATTAAAGCAATTGGAGTCTTACAAATGTAGGCAGCAATAGCAGTTAGGTCATCAAATGCTTGTTCGGGTAGAGTATCTAGAATATTGTAGTCTGCCAGCGCTTTGAGCCTTTCTGTTTCATTGTCAGGTAGAAGAACAGCTTGGGTTTTCACAGATGAGTGTCTAAGCCTTAGCCAGGAAAGTCTGGGATGCTGGAAATTTCGGAATAACCGCAGCATTACCTTTCTAGCAACAAGGCTGCGTGACATAAATATCTCTGCAACGAAAATCAACATTCGGTTGAATATACAGAAATATTGTATTACATGATGTTCTTCATGCCTTTGGTTTGCTCTGTTGTTCATGTCATCTAACTTTCCCTGTGCAAATTCCCTAAGTATCTAGATACTTACAAGGTCTTTTGCCCACAGCTGACTTAAAAAATATCAATTTTAGCTAAAAATTATCAAAACTTATTATATAGTTAGAGTTCTTCATCATGGATTAATATTTTTGATACTACTAATATCATGTCCGGTTAAAAACTTATCATTAAGACCGCTCCAGGAGCAGAGGGGAGGTTTTTTTGGGCTTTCTGCATATGTAGATTTAGTAATTATAACTAATTAGCACGGACATGATATAATTTGTTTATAAAGAAGGGGGAAAGGGGAAGGGGGAAAGGTAAAAACCTCGCCCGAAGTCAAGCGAAATAATCCAAATTTTATGAGGAAGGTAAAAACCTCGCCCGCAAGTGGCGCGACAATCATCATCCCTTTCCCCTTTAACCTTTTATACATAAGTTCCGAGGGTTAGAAACTGTTTCGGAGAACTTCTTCTCACAATTTGCTTGAGCGATGTCTACGACGGGCTACGCCTACGCTTAACTTTGCAGCACAGTCTTGCTCATCTCTGCACGTCTGTGCAGAGATGATCCGATGTCCGGTTAAAGAGCGATCGTTAAGACCGCAGAGGGTTAGATAGATGGAAGGGGTTTTGAGATTTTTGCATATATTCGGGAATTATAACTAATTAGCTGGATACAATCTGAGATGCTAAATCTCTGAACGCGGTGGAATAATTTTCTCTACCTAGACTAATTTCCAGGATTACATCAAGCTTAAACTACTCTTTATACGACTCCAAAATTCCACTGCGAATCATTAGTTGTGGCCAAAACAACACAAAAAATGCCATCCACGTTCCTATAGGGATGGAAACGAGAACTGTTAGCCAAATAGTTTTAAATAGTAACCAGCTACCACCAATCAGTGTTACACCTGTGAGAACTATAGACCAGGGTTGACACCACCAAGGTTTGTAGTTCCAAGGATTAATGGGCTTTTGTTCAGACATTAGTTTTATTTAGTCAAACTCCAAATATTCTTTTACAGATTAAGTTTTATCGTACTCTATTTTTCCATAGTCAAGTTTGAGAATTCGGTCTGCTAAATGAAAATAGCGATCGTCATGGCTAATTACCAACACTGTCTTACCCCGCGATCGCAGTTCTGGGAGTAGTTGAGTGTAGAATATTTTCTTGAATACTGGATCTTGATCGGCTGCCCACTCATCAAATAGATAAATTGGTCGATCTTCCAAGTAAGCTGTGAGTAAAGCTAGCCGTTTTCGTTGTCCTTGAGAAAGAGCAGTTGTAGAAATTTGTCCATTTTCAACTTTCACCTTATGGTCTAGTTGCAGTTGTTGTAAATATTTTTTCGCTTGAGCATCCAAATGAGAATTTTTTAATCCTAAAAGTTCTTCAAATAAATAAAAATCGGAAAATACCACGGAAAAATGCTGGCGATACCATTCTCGATTCTGTTCGCTAATTAACTCGTCATCAAACCAGATTTCGCCGTTTTCTGGGACATAAAGCCCAGTAATTAGTTTAGCTAATGTAGATTTACCGCTACCATTACCACCGACAATGAAGACTAATTCTTGAGGATGCAGTGTCAAGTCGATGGGGCCAAAAATAAAGCTATTGTCTTCTTGCTCTGTGTAGTAAGTATGGGTAACACTTTTAAATTTTAAGCTGTGCCAGTCAGATTTCAGAGCAGGTGGAATAGTTGATATTTCAGTTCGACTAGCTAGAGATAAACCCAGTGACTCAATTTTTTGTAAGGCAATGCTGGCTTTGCTTAATAGAGGAAGTTTACTGATGATGTTATCCATTGGTAACACCAAGTAAGTAAAAGTCAAAATGTAGCCAGAGAGAGTTTCGGGATTGATGGTAAGCAGATTAGGCAGTACAAATAGAACAAAACCGAGAGCAAAAAAGAATATGAGTTGCCCCCAACTTGAAGTTATGGCAAAAAGGGTTAGACCGTTAACGTTGTGATGACGGAACTCGTTAGCAGTTGATTGCAGCTTTTCTTCTAAAAAGTCTTGACGCCGCCTGTAGTTGAGTTTGAGTTCTTTAACTCCTTCGGTAATGGTGCGAAAATGTTTAAATAGCTGATCTTCATCTTCACGAGCTAGGGTAAGTAATTTTCCTCCTTTGTTGAGTAGCCACTGACAACTAGCGATCGCAACTACTGTAATACCACAAACCATTAGCAGTACTAACCAAGAAAGCCAGGTTATATACGTTATACAACCCAAGACGATCGCTAAATTAATAAAGATGAAAGGCATCTGATAAACAGCATTAGCAACCGCCTGAATATCTTCTGTTAAAGTTGCCAATAATCGAGGATTCCCTAAGCGTTCCAGATGACTCAACTCAGAATCAAGAATCTGGCGACTCAAACGCATCCGTAATTGTAAGACTGCATTTTGAGAAAGACGAATCAGCATCACTTGAGAAATGATACTGGTAATTAATGCAACTATTGCCAGCCCCGCAAAACCCCAAATTATCGATGTGAGACGGGAAGCACCACTGCTACTTGCAGCATGGCTAATTAAGGCAATCAAGCCAGCACTACTACCACCACTCAAAAATCCGGTAGCGATCGCGATCGCCACCATTCCCCATGAAGAACGCAAAAGAAAGTAAATCAAATTCATCACAAATGCCTATACCCAGTTGGATACAACAAAAAATGAAAATCTCTCCTTTTATGTCCCATGCACGATTTCCATGATAGTTGTTTACCAACCAATTAAATTTGCATTGCTAGGGTAGATTTTATATTTTACCAGTTAAACTCCCCTTTAAATATGACGATGAATCAGGCACAAGGTCAGTAAATCGCAAAGTTTTTCTCAAGGGCTACGCCTACGCCAATTCAATTCACCGTACATATTAGTTCTAAATAATACCTAAATTTTTAATAAAACTTATATTATTGAAAATAGTTTCAAAAAATGAAATTATAAGGATTCTACGACC
>CAXUOL010000254.1:0-8547 GCA_964252435.1 uncultured Nostoc sp. | reverse complement strand
AAAAAATTGAGTATTTCTAACAGACAAAATTTAGTTAAATTACTTTTTAAATAATCTTAATATTTCTCAACTTAGTTTAAAAAATCTTGGTATTGACTTCAGAATGTAAGAGCGATCGCTTTGTAAAGGTTAGTTGATATTAGTTGTCAAACTGCTGGTGAAGTTAGAAACTAAAGAAATACAACACACGCAATTATTTTATGACCGCTATTTCTAACCTTGAATTCAAACGACCAATTTGGCAAACCGCGATCGTATTGACCTTGGGCTTTTGGCTCAGTGCGAGTCTAGTTTTAGACTGGGTAATTATGCCTAGCCTTTATCTTTCTGGGATGATGAGCCAAGCTGGTTTTACGACAGCAGGCTATACGATTTTTTGGAACTTCAATCGGATGGAATTATTATCAGCTGCTGTAGTGCTGACTGGGGCACTAGCTTTGAGCAAAACCCGATATCACTGGAGTATTGGCAGTATTGTTTTATCTGTGCTGCTGCTAACTATAGCTGTCCTTGACACCTATTTCTTAACTCCGCAGATGTGCGCTACAGGAGTTCAACTCAACCTATTTGAAGCTGCTGCTGCTATTCCATCGACAATGAATTTGCTACACGGTAGTTATTGGCTACTGGAAGTAGTGAAGCTGGTAGCTGGTGGTACACTTTTAAGCTGGTGCTGGCGGGAGCAATTTTAAGTAGATGGAGAAGTATAACGGTGAGAATGTCTACTTCTAAATCTCACGCCAAAGACGCAAAGAATTTCTTTGCGTCTTTTCGCTACATATATTTTATGGGTTAGATGAATGTGATGTTTATCGAACAGAATTTAAGAGTCAGGAGCGGAGCCGGAGACGCTCCGCCTCCGGTCAGAATTCAGTTCGATAAATATTTATAACAATTTTCTGGAAGATGATATTAATTAGTTTTCATGTTTACTTTACTGATTTATGATGAAGTTTATATATTTCTGCTAACTTTTTTTGAAAATTATAGTAATCTAAGTTTTAGTGAGTATGTTACTTGTTATCTACCATCTAGCTGAAAACAGCTATTTTGCAGGTATCTACTACTAATCAAGGATTTCCCTGTAAGTTCTTGAATTTGTCACTCCAATTTGTGCAGGGTGACTATTTAGCCCCACACAACATTAGAACCCGTTTCTAGTAATTATGAAGAGATTCCCTTCTGCTGATTTGGTCGCCTGTGCATCTCACCACACACCATCATGGCGGCAATTAAGCTAATACGCATTTAACTTGCATATTGTTGATTTTGGAGAAAAAGCGTCGTCAATCCTTCTCCCCTGCTCCTCTGCCCCTCTGCTCCCCTGCTGTCTAAATGTGTAAATTAGGTCTTTAACAGCTTATCAGCAAACTCATTCCTGGCCTGAAGTTTGCCATTCTCTTGTGCAAGTGATAATTTTGCCGAATCCCAGCACTAAGAGTTGCTCTACAATCACAAACTTAAGTAAGATATTGAACTTTTGGAATGCTTAGTTTTTAATAATACTTTTTCTATTATGAAGTTATCCTCAAGAATAAACTTCTTAAAAAAGTACCTGATGACTTTCGTAACGGCTACAAAAACATAGTTCGTCAGCACGGAAGTAATGCCTAAGAGCCATGACAGAGAGCCATTTACATCTATATCATAGTGGATTTTGATCGCTCCAGACTTTCGCATTAGAGACAAAAAACTTTTGCAAGAGAACTAAAGTATCTATAATTTTCGGCTGCAAAATACGGATAACAATGATACTTTTGTGACTGATGGGCGAGAGCCAATGGTCTTTGTGTGGCACTTGAGTTACTGTTAGATTGGCTAGTTTAGCTAAAGATACAGAAAACCAATCTAATTTTTGAAATACTATATCCTGGCAACTAGTCGGGCAATTTTGCTATTGGTCGGTAGCATTAATTGGTTTAGTTGTAACTCGTGGATTATAGCCTAACAGAGATTGGTGAATTAAGAGTTGGGGGGTGTGGAATCTCTGTACTAACTCAATTGTGACCGCTATATTTATCTGAACAGTGCTTCCAACAAAGTCACAGTGAATTCCGAAAAGGCAATTCACTAATTTTGCCTGCAAATGTTAATTTTATTCCAGAGCTATCCCAATGAAGACACTTCCGATTAGTAGATACAGATTTTTCCAAAAACTCCAGCCCCTAACTTTGTTGAAAAAAATCACTGGTAAGTCGGTTACTGGTTGTTTACAGGTGTTTAGCACATCAGGCTCTTGGTCAATATATGTAGATGAGGGGAAACTAATTTATGCCTCCTACTCAGAGAAAATGTTTGAGCCGCTTTACAGAAATTTGCAACGCTTGAGTCAGCAAATTTCTACTCTCCCTGACGGAATCAAAGACCAGTTGCGGGCGATATTTGAAACTGGTATTGAAAATCAGGCAATACCGAACCCAGATTATCTGGCTATTTGTTGGTTAGTCAATCAGAAATATATCAGTTCTTCTCAAGCCGCAATGCTGATAGAGCAATTGGCGCTAGAAGTTATAGAGTCATTTCTGAATTTAGAGGAGGGAAGTTATGAATTTATTCCTGAGAGCTTTTTGGATGATATGCCAAAGTTTTGTCATCTAAATCTACGTTTATTAGTTGAACAATGTTTAACGCCCCAAAACGTTGGCGTTCGCGTCTTTGAAAGAGAAGTGGTTTATCGTCAAACATCGCCAAGTTATCAATCGCATACCTCAGAATTTTTTCAAGTAAATGAGCTACAACCTAAAGTCAAAACTAAGCCGAAGTTGCCTAAAATAAACGGCTATAAACCAGCAGCCTACTCTATTAATACTAATGAACACAGGGGTCAGCAAATCATCCAACCGTCTGCTGACAGAAAAATCTACACAATCTTGTGTATTGATGACAGTCCTACAGTATTGAATACTATTAAAAGTTATTTAGATGAACAAACCTTTTCTGTTATCGGAGTCACTGATTCTTTAAAAGCTTTAATGCAGATTATCCGTATAAAACCCGACATAATTTTGTTGGATATATCAATGCCGAATCTAGATGGATATGAACTCTGCTCTTTGCTGCGTAAACACTCATATTTTAAAAATACACCTGTGATTATGGTGTCAGAAAAAGTAGGATTTCTAGATAGAGCTAAAGCGAAGATGGTCAGAGCATCAGGCTATTTAACTAAGCCTTTTAAACAAGGAGATTTACTAAAAGTTATTTTTCAACATATTGTTTAATTTCCTAATATAGAAAGTCACTCCATTTAAACAGCCTATTATTTTAGAGATTTAAGGTTGAATATTATCTGGTTCACTATCATTGTAGTTATAGAATATTGTCTGAGTGAGTTAAAATTAATTAGTCATTTTATTTTTCCTGAAATGTCCAAACTCCTTCATCCCAATCTGATTCTGTTGGGGGTGATTGTAACCAATGCTGACAACGCAACAGATGCAACATAGCAGCTTTGTCCTGGCTATCTGCTGCCAAAACATTAGCAAACTCAGCTCTAGCAAGAGAAAACTGTCGCTTGAGGTAATACTCACGCCCTTTATGATAGTGCTCAATCACTTGCAATTTTTCGCTTTCTATCGGATTGGAACGCAAACCCAGTAATTCGTATATGGCTACTGGTTCATTTCTACCCTTGACACGAATGTAATCTAGCTCCCTAGCCCAAATATTATCTTGGCATGGTTTAAAGGTATTATGGCTAATAATAATATCGCAACCATACTGTTTACTAACACTTTCTAATCGAGAGCCAAGATTAACGCCATCGCCAATCGCAGTAAATTCCATCCGCTTACTAGAGCCAATATTCCCACTAATCACGGTATCAGAATTGATGCCAATACCGATTTTAATTCTGGGCTTATCATCTGTATGGCGACGTTGATTAAATTCGTGCAAGCGATCGCGCATTTCTAAGGATGTTTGTACTGCCATCCAAGCGTGTTCTTCTAATGGTAGAGGAGAACCAAATACAGCCATGATGGCATCGCCGATATATTTGTCAAGAGTGCCTTTATGTTTAAAAACTGCCTCCACCATTGATTCAAAATATTCATTGAGCATACTCACCACTTCTTCTGCTTCCAAGTTTTCAGTTAATGTGGTGTAGCCGCGAATATCGGAAAATAAAATCGAAACTTCTTTGCGATCGCCTCCGAGTTTAGCGTCATCTAATTTCAGCAATTCTTCGGCTAATTCCTGGGTCATGTAGCGGTACATCGTACTTTTGAGCCGCTTTTCATCACTGATGTCTTCCATCACTACCAGCGCCCCACGGACTTGCTCTTGGTCGCTAGCATCGGCAATTGTGTTAATCGATAAATTAATACTATGCTGTTCTGTACCAGTGCCCAGAAGTGTGCGATCGGGGTAATACTGCTGGCGGCCTTTTAAGTCAACAGCATGTAAAGCATCCTGATACCACTTGCTAAAGTCGCCTTCTTTGATGCCGATGACATCATTAACTAATTTACCTTCTAAACGGTCATCTACTCCCAGTCCTAGCAAACGTTGGGCGCTTTCATTAGCGGCGATAATTAACCCAGTTTTATCGGTGGAAACCACTCCATTGGAAAGACTACGCAGAATATCCCGTTGCATTTGTTCTTGTTGCTTGACTGTGGCAAACAACTGGGCATTTTGCAGCGCTACTCCCGCTTGAATATTAAAAGCTTCCATGAACTCTTCATCGTTGCGGTCAAAGCTAGCTTGGAAGCAGTCGGGAGCTTTGGGCCAATCAGCTGGATTATAAGGGGGAAAATCCCCAGATTTCTTTTTATTTACGAGTTGGGTAACGCCAATCAGTTGTTGATCGGCATTAAATACTGGCATACAAAGCAAGCTACAGGTGCGATAGCCATTTTGCTGGTCTAGTTTTTGGGCTGTCTCTGAGTCAGGATCGTAGTACAAATCAAAGCCAATATTTAACTTCTTGCCAGAAGCCGCTACTATCCCAGCAAAGCCTTTACCTACGGGGACTCGCAACTCTTTGGTTGAACCATCATCCTGAGTAATTTTCGTCCATAATTCATGGCGATCGCGGTCTATTAACCATAGTGTACTGCGATCGGCATTCATCAATTCTTTGGCTTCATCCATTACCCGTTTCAGGGTGTCTTCTAAGTCGAGACTGCTTTGAGAGAGGGACTTGATTGCCTTCATCAGCGCCGCCACTGCTCTTTGTTTTTGAGTGGCTACATAAAAAGAGCGCGAGGATTCTAAAATCAGGCGAATCGAAGGGGCAAATTCTTGAAATAATTGTTCGTCAGCACAGGTGAAACCTTTGGTATCAATGCGCTCTGCAAGTGGAGCATCATGATTATTCTTAGATTTTAATTTATTCAGTAATTGCACTACTGCAACTAATTGCCCATGCTCATTTAAGAGTGGCAAAGCTAACATGGTGTAGGTGCGATAGCCAGTTCTCTTTTCTTGTTCTTGGGCAAAATGCGATCGCGGGTCACTATAAAAATCAAAAGGAATATTGATAACTTGCTTGAAAGTGGCGACTTCCCCAGCAATGCCTTTGTCGGCGGGGATGCGAATTTCTAAAGAGCGATCGCCCTCACCCTCAGCTAGAATTGACCAAAGTTCTTGTTTTTCTTCATCCAATAAAAATATCGTCGTCCGGTCTGCACCCAGTAATTCCCCGGTTTTCAAGGTAATCGAATGCAACATTTCTTGCAGAATAGTTTCAAACCCATGAGAATCAAGCATTGATAAGGTTTGATGAACAATCTGTAATTTTTGCTCGACATCCTTAACGACCTGTTTAAAAGTATCTGGAGTCAAGGGAGCAAGAAACGTAGAAAAAGTTCCTTGTCTTGTGGCAAGAGCACCCACAGGAGCAGAATTTGCTGATAATTCGAGGTTTTCTTGGTTGTGAACACCAATAATCAAATCGGTGGTCTCCCCACAACTTCCTTGATACGCTGACATAACTGGTATTTTATATAACAGGATGAGGTTTTAGATTTAACAATCAGATTAAATTTATGTAAGTGGTGTTAAAAGCAACAATTGCTTGACATTATCCATAGTTTAATCGCTTGTTTAGCCAGCGTCATCCTGTAAATAAAGGCTCAAGCTGATTACCAACAAGCATGGCTTGACCAAAACCCCTTTCCAGTGGTGGATACAGATGATAAATAGAGGGTTAGACCCCTCATATAAACGAGAAAACAATGTTTTTCGCAGGGGATTGATTGTTAGGGTTGCCTCGTAATATTTTCTAGGGACAGACTAATGAGCATTGCTGTATCCGTAAGATATAGTCGATTTATCGGCAAATGGCTATATTTTATAAGTAATTATACGTAAATACTTCTCGATTAAGTGCGATCGCTTCCTGTTGCAGATATATCAGCCTGAAAAAGAAAGTGCTGAGTAAAAAATACTGAACCCGCAGATCCCCGACTTCTCAAAGAAGTCGGGGATCTTGTTGATCGCGAATGATTTAGGATTGCTATAGATATTAATTTTTATACAGATAAAGTTAATTAAAAATATTAAGCACAATAGCATTTCAGCCAAACATAAATATAAAATCAGATTCAATCTTTGGGTTTAACCCAGGATAGAACATTTACCCTATTGTTGGAAATCCACAGGATTATTTTAATGAAAAAATTAAAAACTCAAGTATTTTTAGGCTTGACAGGTGCATTTTTGGCAGTCGGATATTCCAGTTTGCTAGCTACAGAAATTCCCATACAGAGTACATCAAATCTCAGAAAATATTTATTAGCACAATCAGAAAATAACCCAAATGTCAATGAGTATCTGGAGAAAAATAAACCCGAAAGTTATAACGCTCTGAAAAGGCAGTTAGATGCAGCGATTGAGGATGCAAAAAGGCCGAGTGAAGATAAAGTAGTAAAAAATCTTTGGCTATTGTCAAAAACTAATCCTCAAATAAGGTGGAGAGAAAATAACGGCAAAATTGAATATCTGATGGCAAGTTGGAAATATGTTAAAAACCCAACCGAGGATTGGAAAGTAGGTACAAAAAAAAGTATAGAAGCACGGACTTGGTTAACAGCTGTTCCTCAAGTTAAGGAATTTTGTCAAAATTGTAAGGGGATCGGCATAAATATTCCCGGTAATATTATGCTTTCTCTAAGGTTACAGCAGTATTTAGGCTTAATTTTAAATAGAAATTCAAATAAGACGCATTTTGTCGAAATGTGGGTGAAAGCTGAAGACTTAAGTAGACCATGTGTCGATCCAGAAATTAATGATTCTAGTTGTAATGTTTTTAATATACCGATTCCTGCTAGTTATCCGATTTTGCAAGAGATATACACAACTTCTTATACAGGTGCTAGTCAAGAACATTATCCTTGGACAGGTTTAGGTTATACCTATGATTGGGGAAATCCGAAAAAACCTCGTGAAGGAGCTAGTGAGTTTTTGATCGACGGAACTAAAGAAAAACCGATCGAAGTAGAAGTTGTTTCAGTCACAGCTACGAAAGAGTATTGTAATAATCAATATTTAACGGTAAAAGATTAGAAATGAGCGCTCATGAAACACCTTGAAGGTAAAGTGGCTTTGGTAACAGGTGCTACGCGGGGAATTGGTCGAGGAATTGCCATTGGACTTGGTGAAGCAGGTGCAACTGTATACATCACGGGTCGCAGCCTCAACAACTCTTCTAGTGATGGGGTTTCAGGAAGTCTTAGTGAAACGAAATCAGCCATTGAGGAAGTCGGTGGTGTATGTATTCTCGTCCAAGTAGACCACAGCGACGATGAGCAGGTGCGTTTGCTGTTTGATCGCATTCAAGATGAGCAGAATGGACAACT
Source organism: uncultured Nostoc sp. (assembly GCA_964252435.1). Classification (GTDB taxonomy): domain Bacteria; phylum Cyanobacteriota; class Cyanobacteriia; order Cyanobacteriales; family Nostocaceae; genus Nostoc. The sequence goes on along the minus strand of CAXUOL010000254.1, from coordinate 742 downwards.
CGATTTACTGGTAAATAATGCTTACTCAGGAGTTCAAGCATTAAGAGACGCTCATGGACAGCCTTTTTGGGATTCTGAACCAAATCTTTGGGATGCTAGCAACAACGTTGGCCTTCGGAGTCACTATGTTGCGAGTGTTTTTGCGGCTCGGATGATGACTAAGCGTAACTCTGGACTCATTTGCACGATTTCTTCGTGGGGTAGTATGTTTTATCTCTTTAATACAGTTTATGGTGTTGGCAAAGCAGCTTGCGATCGCCTTGCTGCTAATATGGCTGTTGAGTTAAAACCCCATAACGTCGCTTCTGTTTCAATTTGGCCAGGTATTGTTGGTACTGAGCTTTTTTCGCGTTTTGCTTCTGAAATGAATCAAACCAATGCTACTGACCCGAAAAACTCATTCATTAGCGATCGCTACAACTGGGAAACTCCCTTATTAACTGGACGAGCGATCGCTGCACTTGCTAGTGAGCCAAATCTTATAAGCCATACAGGACGTGTACAGATTGTTGCCGAACTCGCTCAGAAATATAATCTTGTAGATGAAAATGGCGATCGGCCTGCATCATTACGCTCTCTGCGTTTTGTACTACCAGCTGCATTGCCCGTACTGAGAAAGTACTCATGGCTGATACCTGATATTAAAGTGCCGTGGTCGCTGCTATTATTGAGTGCCCTCGGTTCGCCTAAAATTTAATGGGCATTGGGCATTGGGCATGGGGCATGGGGCATGGGGTAGAGG
>CAXUOL010000253.1:0-8575 GCA_964252435.1 uncultured Nostoc sp. | reverse complement strand
CCGCGAAATTCGTGGACACTGGCTTTATCCCAGCGATCGCTTTGATCATCATTCACTACTATGCCGTTCAGTTCAATAGGTTTGACTTCAATGTTGAAATTGGGATCAAAGAAGAATGGAAATGACAAGCGACTACTTGTTGATCGGTTCTGAACGCGGTGGGGTGTTGAGCGATACAGTCCTCGTGTCATCCGATCAAGCATATCCCCAATGTTGCATACGAATGAACCAGGAATAGGAGGTGCATCTATCCAACCAGACTTTAATTTGACTTGTAATCCACCGACATTATCTTGTTTTAGTATAGTTAATACTCCATAATCTGTATGTTCGCCAACGCCCCATTTAGATTCAGATAATGATGAATTAGGAGGGTAATTGAAAATCCGAAATAATATCAATGGGTTTTTTGTATAACGGTCTGCAAAGTAGGACTTTTCTAACCCCAAACTTAGAGCAATACCAGCCATTAGGGTGTGTCCAAGTCTGGTCATTGAGTCTATATAATCCAGCACTGTTTCCCGAAATTGGGGAATATTGGCTGGAAAAAGATTTTGACCGTGCATTGGTACACCAGTTTTCACAAGTGGGTGGTCTGATTCTAGTTCTGTACCGAAGTAAATACCTTCTTTTAAGTCCGGTCTACCTGATGTCAACTCATTACCTACAGGGAAATATCCTCGCCATGCTTTACCAGCAAGAGCCATACGAATCTTCAGTTTTGTTTCTACATCCTGCGCGAAAAACTGTTGGCTGAGATGTTCTAACTGCTTTTGTAATTGCTCATCAACTCCATGTCCGACGATATAGAAGAAACCGTAATCATAGAGAGCTTGTCTAATTTGGTCTGCAATTACATCAGAATAGCTGCTAGTTTGAGAAACCAATGTACTAATATCAATGAGGGGAACTTCTGAAAACTCTTTATCCACAACTTGTAAGATTGTCATGAGCTAAAATAATTAAAAGAAATAACCAGGGCGTAGTAAATCACCTATTCTGCTGACAAGCATCTGTTCAACTTAACCAGGTTTGCGTTTGATTAAGTATCAATCGCATTTGGTAACAGGTAATTTCCTATCGCTCTGGTGCTTTTTTGGCGGTGAAGTTTCGCCAAAAGTATAAAAGTAAAGGGCTTTTCAAGCCTATAACAATTACTACTGATTTTTTGTATAAATAAACACTTTTTTACTAATTTTCAAATTTATTTATTATGTTATATCAAGCCTGATACAACACTTATTCTAAGAGATGATTCAAAACCGTTGTTTTTATAATAACTGAGTTTAAATACAGCGTATCTCAGGTAAATGAAGTACACGGACAGGGGCACAACATGTTGTGTCCTTACGATTATCTGTACCTCACGACGTTGCAATCTGCTGTATGATATTTCAGTAAGACAGCGATCGCTATCCTCTGGTTTTACTTACTGAATCATCACTTTCAGCGCGCACGGGAATTACAATTCCTTCTTGCAGCAGTGCATTCGTAAAAATCTTCCGAAGAACGCGCTGAATCTGAAGATGTTTTCCTGGCTTTACTTTCGTCAATGTCCGCAGCAACAAGTTAGATTCTCCTAGACTTTCGACTCCATCCACTTGTGTGCCTTCGAGTACATCTGGATCGTCTGCTTTTAACTGCTGTCCCACCTCCTCAATGATTTTGTACACGTGCGCTAAGTTGCAATCATAAGGCACACCAACTTCTACTACTGCAAAGATATACTGTTTAGAATAATTAGTAATTGAGCCAATATCGCCATTGCGAATAATCTGCAATTGACCATTAGGATGTCTGACACGAGTGGTTCTAAGTTCAATCGCCTCAACAAGACCTTCGACAACTTTCTCTTCGGCTTTTCCAGCTTCAATATAGTCACCTACTAAGTAGTAATTTTCAAACAGAATAAAGAAGCCACAGACAATATCGTTAATTAGTGTTTGTGCCCCTAACCCCACAGCGATGCCGACAATACCAGCACCTGCAAGTATGGGAGTTGGATCGATACTCAGGGTATAGAGAATGAAAATTGTAGCACCGAAGTAAATTAAGTATTGTAAGAAACTACGAAACAGAGGAACGAGTGTCATACGTCTACTTCTTTGAATATCATTTAGATTCTGGTCTTTGAACAGCACCTCTTCAATAAGTAAGTAAACGACCTCAAACAACACGCGACTAATAAAGATGATACCGATTATCTTGATAATTCGCGGGCCAAAAGTTGCGATATTGGCTATTAACTGCACCTGCTGAATCACCAATGTTGCCATGCAGACATAAATCACAAATTCCAAGCAGCGCTTTAAAAAGGGTATCAGGTGGCGGAGGCGATCATAAAATCTCAGCAGGTTATCAGGATTGGAGTATCTGATGCTGAGAGCATCTAGGCTATCAACGATCGCAGCAACTGCTTTGAGTATAAGCAAGCCGACGGCAATGATTAGATAGATTCGCAGCGTGATGTACAAATATTCCGAAACTGTTGCTGGCAATTTGAGAAACTGGGCACACAAAATGATCGCCCATAGCCAGATCCCACCGCTGATTCTGTCATAGAAGGCGTTAAAGAAAGTATCAATACTTTCATCGTCAGCAGTATTTTTTTCTAAGTTCTTGGCGCGAGTGCTGGCTACCTTCAGCCAATATTTGAGAAATTTCAGGGCGATCGCAGCTATTATCAAAGTGCCAATACTCTGAGCTATGCCAATTCCTAGTGTCACCCAAAATCCTGATGGGATACGCTCAATCAACAAGAGTGTGTATTGCTGAAGGTTTTCGCCGCGATAAACTAGATAACCATTAGCACCCACAATCAGAATGCACGACACCAAGCAAGCAAGTAACAATAACCCTGTGATATTTCGGCGGAGGGTTTTGATACTTTTATTGTCGCTTTTAAGTATAAAGGTTTTAGTAAATAGCTTGAATAATTTGCTGAAAACCCAGTTCAGTAATAAAAAAACAAAGATTATCAGACTGACTTCAGCCAAAATAATTAATATATTCATAAATGAACATAAAACTGAATTAATTTAACAGTTGTATATGAATATCTATTGATTTCATCAAGGTATATCTATACATAAATGATTATTATTTCATATAATCACAACTTGTCAAGCAATTAACATTTTATTCACGCATTAACTTTTTGTGTTGCCTTCACCGACTCTAAGCGATGCTGATAGATGATTACCTCTTCATCTATCCAATTGAAAAAAGGTTCTTGTTGAAAAGTTATTCCAGCGACGGCTAGCTGTGAAAGAGATTTACTAGCATCATCAGGGGGAAATGATTAACCTTTCGACGAAAGCTGGTAAGCGGGACAAAGCTGAAGTTGACATAGAGCATTTCTCTAGTGTTCACTACGATATAGCGGTTCCCATTCAGATGCGGTACAACATTATATCGCGGGGTGTAGGGGCACGGCAGTGCCGTGCCCCTACGGGTGTACCTCACACAAACGAGAAGCGCTATAATTGCGCATAGATAGTGGGTTAATGTGTCTTTGCGTCCCCGTATATCCGCGTCTTTACATCTTTCTAGCGATTTGAACTATGCAACTTACAAGCCCATCAGCTTATTTAGTATCAGCATTTTCACAATCCATCTGCACCACACAATTTCTTCCTTGTGCTTTTGCCTGGTAGAGTCCTTGGTCAGCAGCAGCAAGTAAGGTTGCAGGAGATAATTGGCTATGAGGAGTGATGGTTGCCACACCAAGACTTAGGGTAATAAATTCACTCACCTGAGAATGGGGATGAGGCATTTGTAATGCACTAAGATTGATCTGAATATCTCTTGCAACTGCAATCGCCCCTTGAATATCAGTATTCGGCAAAATAACTGCAAACTCTTCTCCGCCATAACGAGCCACTAAATCAGCGGGGTGTTTAACTGTCTGAGAGATTGCCTTAGCAACCTGTCTAAGTGCATCATCTCCTGCCAGATGTCCATGCGTATCGTTGTAAAGCTTAAAGTAATCGACATCACACAAAATCAAAGATAGTGAGCCTTGCTCTCGTGCTAACCATTGCCACTGCGTGTTTAACGTGTCATCAAAGCAGCGGCGATTTGCCACTTGGGTTAGACCATCGGAACAGGCAAGGCGCTGTAATTCCTGGTTTGCTTGTTGTAATTGGTGATAAAGTTCTGATTGCTGAATAGCGATCGCAGCTTGACCTGCTAACTGGTTAAACAAGTTAATCTCCGATTGCTGCCATTGTCTAGGCTGACGGCATTGGTGAGCAATCAATAATCCCCACAAACACCCTTGCTGCAAAATTGGTACGACAAGGTTTGCCCGGATTTGCAGACTTCTAAGGAGGTCAACATGACAAGGTGATAGACCCGCAGTTTCAATGTCTTCGATCGCTCTGGTGTTACCTTGTTGATAGTAAGCTGCATGCGTGGATTGAAAGCAGGTATCCATGACGTGAAATCCCAAAATCGACATACACCCTTCTGCTAAGGATTCTACAGCGACTAATCCACTCCAGTCTGGCTCAAACTGGTAAATCAGCACTCGGTCTACCTCAAACAGTTGTCGCACTTCGGCTGCTGTAGTTTGTAAAATCTCGTCTAACTCCAACGATTGGCGAATGCGCTGCGTCACAGCTGCGACAATTCGCTCAGACTCGCTTTGGTGTTGGACACGCTGCTCAACCTGCTGAGAATGTGTCGATGCTACAGTTAACGCAATCTGCTCAAAGTAAGGGGTTGTAGTGACAGGCACTGCACTGGGTTTACCAATCAAATAGCCTTGAGCAAAATTTGCACCTCGTTCTCGCAGCCAGTGCAGCTCTTCAATGCATTCAATTCCTTCAGCAACAGTCTGGATGTTTAACTTTTGAGTAATTTCTAGAAGCTTCTCGGTAATCAAAGCTTTGTAAAGGTCTTGATGCACATCTCGAATTAACTCCATATCCAACTTGATAAAGTCTGGACGTAACTGATGCAGCAAGTTTAGGCTGGAATAGCCAGAACCAAGGTCATCAAGAGCGACTAAAAACCCAGCATTCCGGTAGTATTTAAGCACTGCCTTCAGGTGGGTTAAATCTTGAGGATTGTCTGATTCTACAACTTCAAAAACAACGCGATCGTGGGAAATTCCGGCAGTATCAATTGCCTCTACGGTACTACGTAGGCAAAAAGCTGGGTCATAAAGTGACGTTGGTGCAAAATTGATGAAGATGTGCCCACTCACTTGATAGCGGCTGAATTGAGTGATTGTGCTGAGTCGAGCAACTTGGTCTAGCTGTGGTAGAAGTCCGGCTTCGGTTGCTAACTCCACAATTGGTGTTGGTAACACTAAATTGCCTTTTTCATCCAGCCCTCGCAAGAGCGATTCATATCCAAAAATTTGCGATGTATCATTAATTGAGACAATTGGTTGGAAGTAACTGGTAAATCGTTCTGTTGCCAGCATTTCAACCAGCCAGTCGGATTGGTTCAACTTAATAAAGCGTTGTAATGAGGCTATGTCACTAAAATCATGGAGTTGAGGTTGGAAAGTGCCTTCCATGAAAAGGACTTGCGTCTCTTTTAATTCTCTTGGTGCAAGTAGTTTGGCCAGATTACGAGCAATTTCTAGGGACTGTCCGGGTCTACACTCCAAACTCAAACCTGGTCGCTCGTGCATCAGCTCATACTTAAGTGAAAACTGCTGTAGGTAGGAGGTGATTTTTGTGAGGGTATGTGGAATGGGGAACCAGAGAAAGAGCCTACCTGCCTCCTTAGTCTGACAGCGTGCAACATTGCGACAAGCACAGGTTTTAGAGATAGGACATATTTGGCTCATAGCTAAATAATTTGCTCAATCCGATTTATTCTATTATTCCCACTATTTTTACTGTAAAAGATAAACTACACTTCCAATACATGAAGATTTGATGAGTTAAGTAAACTGAATAATTTAGCGGAGTAAGTGACTCAGCAACACATACAAAAATTTATACTAAAAGCCCAACTAATTGCCGATATTTTTTATGCAATCAAGCAATATAACGAAGAGTTATATTAACAATTTAAGTTACAAAATAAAGGCAAAATTAGCCAGATCGGGAACAGCTTTTAGCTAGATTAATTCAGAGTAAATATATCTTTTTGAAGAATGAATCTAAGAGGATGTTTTAAAAGTCCCGAAAGGTATAATTTTGCTATTTAGCACGGGTCACGAATAAATTTATCAATTCCTCGTGTGGAGACATTTACGCAGTTTATGCACTGCAACTGAATACTCAGACATTCTCACTTCTAGCAATTAGAGTTGCAATTTCTTTGACTAACTCCTCTGGTTCGACGGGTTTGGACAAATGCTTTTGAAACCCTGATTCCAGTGCTTTTTGCTGGTTGATTTCTCCGGCATAAGCAGTTAAAGCGATCGCCGGAATTTGTTTGGCTTGGTTTGCCTGCAATGCTTTAACTTGACGCATCAGCATATAGCCGTCTGTCTCTGGCATCCCAATATCACTAAGCAGCATATCTGGTTCTGACTCTGCCAAAACTTGCAGTGCTTCTTTTGCTGATGTCACCGCTGTCACCATTGCTCCAGCCTGTTCTAGTACAAATGTGTGGAATTCACGGGTATCATTGTCATCATCTACAACTAAGATTTGGATGCCTGCAAGGATTTCAGTCCCAGGAGAAGGATTTAATACAGCAACATCTATGTTTTGTTTTGGAGTTAAATCTTTTTTAATTAGTGGTAGCCTGACTCGGAAAATAGCTCCTTGCCCTTCGCCTAAACTTTCTGCCTGAATCGTGCCGCCATGTAATTCGATCAAATGACGAACAATTGCTAACCCTAACCCCAATCCACCAAATTTTCGGGTTGTCGTGCCATCAGCCTGACGAAAATATTCAAACACATAAGGCAGAAACTCAGGGCTGATTCCCTTACCTGTGTCGCTGACAGTAATCTGAGCTTGAGCATCAACGCGCTCTAATTGAATATCAATTTTTCCTCCTTCAGGAGTGAATTTAACAGCATTCGATAAGAGATTCCAAATAACTTGTTGTAAACGACCGGAATCACCCAAAACTTGCCCGAAAGAAACATCTAGCAGCGTCTGAATTTGAATATTTTTAGCTTCTGCTGCCAAACGTACTGTTTCCAATCCCCCCTCAATCACAAGTACTAGGTTGACAGGTAACATCTTCAGGTTGAGCTTGCCTTGTAAGATCCGAGAGACATCGAGCAAATCTTCAATTAGTTGAGCTTGTAATTTAGCATTCCGCTCGATAGTTGCGATCGCATTCTTCAGTGCTGCTGCTTCAAACTCACGAGTCTGCAAGAGTCTCGCCCAACCAAGAATCGGATTCAGAGGCGATCGCAATTCATGAGAAAGCACCGCCAAAAACTCATCTTTAATCCGGTTGGCTCTTTCGGCTTCAGTTCTAGCAACTTGCTCAAGTTCAAAGAGGCGATCGCGTTCGGCTTCTGCGACTTTGCGTTCGGTAATGTCAATTACTGAGCCGATGTAACCTTTAAACTGACCGTCCACTCCAAACCAGGGATTAGCCGCATCGATGCAAGAGCGATATTCGCCGTCTTTGCGCCGCAAGCGGTACTCCAAACGGAAGGCCGAGCAGCTGCTAGTAGCTTCCAGAAAAACATTCCTGGCGTCATTATAGTCTTCTGGATGCACAGCATTTAACCAGCCAAATCCCAGACCCATTTCCTCGCTTTGACCTGTAAAATCGTACCAGCTTTGACTGAGGTAAGTGCAGTAGCTATTGGTGTCTGTCACCCAAACCATGAAGGGGGCATTATCAGCCATGTTGCGGAACTTTTCTTCGCTTTCCCGAAGTGCTTTTTCTGCTTGTTTGCGATCGCTAATGTCTGTAACAAAAATGCTTACTCCTTCTGCAAAGGGGTAGATGCGATTCTCAAACCAGCGCTGCCAAGGCGTATAAAAGTATTCAAACTGAACAACGGTGTTTTGGGCGATCGCCAAAGGCGTTGGCAGAGCCATCGCCCGATGAACCTGGGTATCAAACTCGCTTTTAACCAGATCGGGAAACACTTCCCAAATGATCTTACCTAGCAACTCTTCCTTGGGGATGCCAACAACTTCTGCTACCTGTTCATTGACAAAGGTATAACGCCACTCTCGATCCAAGACGAAGAACTGGTCTTGGATGCCAGCTATGACAGTCTCTAGGTGTGCTTTGGCGACCTCAGCTTCAATTCGCAACTTTTGCTCGCGTTCCATTGCCTCTTGGCGGAGACGAGCCATTTTTAGGGCTGCTTCTACCCGCGCCAACAATTCCCGGGCAGAGAAAGGTTTAATCAGATAATCATCGGCTCCCGCTTCTAACCCTTCCACCCGCGCTTCTTCTCCCGCCCGTGCCGACAACAGAATAATTGGAACTTTTTGCGTCAGCGGATCGGCTCGTAATGCTTGCAGTAGCCCAAAGCCATCTAATCCAGGCATCATCACATCTGTCAGTAACAAATCTGGAACACGCCCACGAGCAGAATCCAAAGCAGCTAAACCGTCCGGCACTGATTCCACCTCATACTGCTGACTTAATAGCCGCTTAACATAATCGCGCATATCTGAAT
>CAXUOL010000252.1:0-8576 GCA_964252435.1 uncultured Nostoc sp. | reverse complement strand
ATGTAGGCAACACCAACACCAGCAACACCCCGATAAGGTGAGGATTCGTCTATCAGTTTGGGGTTAAGGATAGCGTTAGCTGGCGGTAATTTTTGGGGTACATCGTGATGATCGGTGATAATCACTGCAAGACCAAGTTCTCTAGCTCTAGCAACTGGTTCAAACGCAGAGATACCATTATCTACAGTCAGAATTAATCCCACACCTTCGCTGTGAAATTCTTCAACTATGCGTTTATTAATACCGTAGCCTTCGTGCATCCGGCTGGGGATAGCATAATCTACTTGTGCGCCTAAAGTGCGGAGACTACGCAAAAGTAGAGCAGTGCTGGTCATCCCATCAGCATCGTAATCACCACAAATAGCAATTTTTGTTTGAGAAGCGATCGCATTTTCCAACAACTCCAAACTAATCGCCAAATCCGGGAAATCTTCTAACGGCGAAGGCAAAACTAAAGACTCTGGATCTAAAAAGGCTTGTACCTGTTCTGGTGTTTCCATACCCCGATTAATCAACAACTGGCTGACAATCGGGGAAATATTTGTCAAAACCGCCAGATTTTGGGCAAATTCTGGTTTTTGTGGATAAATCTGCCAGCGTTGCTCGGGTAAGTGCTTGCGAGGCTTTGAGAGTTCAGATACAGGTCGTTCTAGCACAATAAGAGTTAGGAGTTAGGAGTTAGGAGTTAGGAGTTAGGAGTTAGAAGTTAGAAGTTAGAAGTTAGGAGTTAGAAGTTAGGAGTTAGAAGTTAGGAGTTAGAAGTTAGAAGTTAGAAGTTAGAAGTTAGGAGTTGGAAGTTTTGGCTCTTGCGTTGGTTTTATGGTAAGGCATTAAAATAGCAGTTTTGTAGAAAGGCTCAAAAATTTAAAATCCAGTCACATCAAGGAACACAGACTCTGATTAGATTTTATTTATTATTCGGCTCCATAAAAGTAACTGAAGAGCCGAAGTTTTTAATTAAAAGTTATTTCTTAACTCATAACTCATAACTCATAACTCATAACTTTTAACATTTCTGTTAAAACACGTTTATCCTACCATCATCCATAATATACAACGAGCGATCGCCAGGAGAGCGCCAAGTCGGACGGAGTTCGAGCCGCAATGTGCCAAAGTTAGGTTTTGAGACAATTGCTTGTAGTGATAAACCCTTTTCGCTCCAAAATATTAGAGATGTATTTGGTTCAGTACCTTCTATTTGTTCTAAACTTAATTTCTGCCCTGGACTCAACGATATTGCATCAGTCGCTGAGGGTTTTTGGATTTTAATCAAGTTGGGTGTGCTATTTATAACTTCAACCCGGATGTGTTGCCCAGGTGTAAACTGAATTGAATGTGACCCACACTTAGAGGCACAGGTTCGAGCTAAAGTGGCACTGGGATTATTAATTGATGCAACTAGAACAGTAGTTGCAACTAAAACAAATGACAGATGCTTAAACATAATACACAGTATAAGTACTAAACTGAAATTTTACTTCAATTTCGTCCTGTCAAGCCTCAGTGTATTTTCCCGAATTACTCTGATAATTCCCAGTTATTAAATTACGAATAACGAATTATTTGTTATAAACATCTCCTCTTGCACCAATAGCGTAAATTTCGATGTCTCTGGAATCAATATCGACTGTAAAAATAATTCTGTTTTTACCTATACGTAGTCTGTAAAATCCTTCCCAATCACCTTTCATTTTTTTGATATCTAGTTCTGTAAACGGTATAATGCCTTGGTCTTCGACAGCAATAACAATTCGCTTTATTTGCTCCCGAATATTTTCGACATCTTCGGGATTTGCTTTTTCTAAAAATTTAATCGCTTTTTTGCGAAATTTTATTGCCATATCTTACCCAATCGGTCATATCAATTACTTCATCCTCAACATCATCTGAAGGTACACCAAATTCGGCTTCAAGTTCGCATTGCTCATCATCACTTATGTAAGGAATAAGAATTTGGCAGAGTCGAAGTCTTTCTTCTTGCAGAACTTCACGCATAGTTTCTTTAATCAATGCTTTTAATTCTTGAATTTCCACTGTATGCCTTTTATTCATGGTTATATAGCAATCCTAAATCATTTGTGAAAAATTAGATCCCCGACTTCTTCGAGAAGTCGGGGACTGGACACCGCGTATTTTCACAAATCAAATAGGATTGCTAGATGTTTGATTAACCGAAGCGTCCACTGATATAATCTTCAGCTTCTTTAGTTTGAGGAGAATTGAACATTTGGACTGTAGGATTAAACTCAACTAATTTGCCGCGACGTTTGCCATGCTCGTCAATTTCTGTATTGAAGAAAGCCGTGAAGTCTGCGACTCTGGAAGCTTGCTGCATATTGTGTGTCACCATAATGATGGTATATTGCTCCTTGAGTTCTAAGCAGAGTTCTTCGACTTGGCGGCTAGAAATTGGGTCGAGAGCAGAACATGGTTCATCCATTAATAATACATCTGGCTTCATGGCGATCGCACGAGCAATGCAAAGCCGTTGTTGTTGTCCGCCAGATAATGCAGTTCCCTTCTCTTTGAGTTTGTCTTTGACTTCATCCCAAATAGCAGCGCGTCTGAGAGAATCTTCTACCAATTCATCAATGTTACCTTTATAACCGTTAGCACGGGGACCAAAGGAAATATTTTCGTAGATTGACTTGGGGAAAGGATTCGGTCTTTGAAAAACCATTCCGACTTGTCGTCTTAATTTTACAGAATTTATCTTGGGATCGTAAATGTTGCGATCGCGATAATTCAGTCTACCCTCAACCTTAGCCCCAGGAATTAAATCATTCATGCGGTTGAAGCAACGCAGTAAGGTACTTTTACCGCATCCTGAAGGCCCAATAAAAGCAATAATTTGTTTATCAGGTATCTTTATATATACATCTAAAAGTGCCAGAAATCCCCCATAGAAGACCTTCACACCTTCAACATTGAAGACGCTATTACCTTGGTCAATTGTGGCACTATCTGATTTACTTCTACTATTGCTATAAGTCATGAAAGCGTATCTCCAAATATTTGTGAATGTATCAATTAGATATTTAATTATCTAACGTATTGAGAAGCGTTGCCGGATATAAATTGCTACACCATTTAAAGCTAAAATCAAGAGTAACAACGCAATAATTGTCGCGGCTGCTGCATTAGCAAAACCTGGTTCAGGACGAGTGATGTAACTGTAAATTTGAATGGGTAATGCCATAAATCTCTGGAACAAACCAGGGTCAAAAGTGAGAAAACCTACAGCACCGACAACAATTAAAGATGCTGCATCACCAATTGCACGAGATACAGAGATAATCACCCCTGTCAGAATACCGGGAATAGCATAGGGTATGACATGACTGCTGATAGTTCGCCATTTGGTAACACCTAATCCATAAGAAGCATTTCTCAGAGAATCTGGGACAGCGCGAATTGCTTCTCTAGAGGTGACAATAATTACTGGCAAAGACAACAAAGATAAAGTCAATGCACCAGAAATCAAAGCGGGACCAAACCCAAGTAGATAATTGAAAACTCCTAAACCCAGCAATCCATAGACAATAGAAGGTACACCAGCCAGATTACTGATATTAATTTCAATAATCGCTGTCCACCAAGCTTTCGGTGCATACTCTTCTAAATATAAAGCTGCTCCGACACCAATGGGGACAGTCACCAAAATCACAACAGTTCCTAATAGAATACTGCTGATAATCGCAGGACGAATACCACCTTGGTCAGCAAAACGAGAAGGAGTTTCCGTGAGAAAGCCGGGTGACAAAAATCTGGCTAATCCATCTTTAAAAATATCAAAAAGTAGCAATGCTAGGATAAATAAACCAATCAGTAATCCTAACAAAAAAATTACTTCAAATACTTTCCCTAATGTTTCCCTACTTTCGACATTATCGGTAAATTCTGTCGCTGAATCTAAAGAATCATTTTGTTGATAACTTGTAGCCATATTTATTAATCGTATTTTTCTTTAAAGCGATTTGCAATCCAGTAACTAACAATATTCAAAACTAGGGTGATTATAAACAGAACAGCACCTACAGCATATAATGTCTTGAAATTGAGACTACCACGCGGACTATCTCCTCCAGAAATTTGTGCCATATAAGCTGTCATTGTTTCTATTGATTCTGCAAAATTAACAGTCAATTTTGGCTGTAGTCCGGCGGCGATAAGGACAGTCATGGTTTCACCAACAGCGCGAGAAATACCCAATATAATCGAGGCGATTATTCCAGAAAGCGCGGCTGGTAGAACTACTTTAAAAATGGTTTCCAGTTTAGTAATCCCTATAGCGTAAGCTCCTTCTCGCAAAGAACGTGGAACTGCTCGAATAGCATCTAAGCTGATAGAACCAACAGTAGGAGTAATCATTACCCCCATCATTAACCCTGCACTCAAAGCATTGAATATTTCCAAAGGGATAAGATTTCGCAGCAATGGTGTGACAAACAACAGCGCAAAGTAACCGTATACTACTGTAGGTATGCCCGCCAAAAGTTCCACTGCTGGACGTAAAACTGCTGCCACTTTTGGTTGAGCATACTCACTTAAATAAATGGCAGAAGATAACCCCAAAGGAATAGCAACCGCCATTGCAATCGCTGTTGTTAAGAAAGTGCCATTAATCAAGGGCCAAACGCCAAAATGTCTGTCTGCAAATAAAGGCGTCCATTTAGTATCAAGAAAGAATTCAGCAAAGGAAACTTCTTGGAAAAAACCAAATGTTTCCTGAAAGATAATTACGACAATCCCAAAGGTAGTCAAAACCGAAACTAAAGCACAAGCGAATAAAATTATGCCAACAATTTTTTCAGAGATATCTTCAGATGGATTTTTATCCAGTGATTGTCTAGATAGTAAATAAGGATCTTCTTGAGAATTGATATTTTGCATAAACAGTTAAGTTTTAACTACACTTAGACTACAATGTATTGGCATTTCATTTAAATAAAGTTTGTGATTGGTTCACCTGGTTTTGCTTTTTTGAATTTTGTCCCAGTTTCACCAGTCGCAAATTTTTGTTTTACCTTGACGTAAGCTTCATCTGGTAATGCCACATAACCAACACTATCTACCCACTTCCAAGAATTTTCTAGATAAAAATCTACAAATTCTTTGACTGCTGGCTTGGTATCTAAGGATTTTTTACTAACATAAATGAACAGGGGGCGAGACAAAGGTGTGTAGATATTTTTGATGACATTATCTACAGGAACTGGCTTTTCACACTTTCCTGTAGGACTTTCTACAGCAACCAGATTCAGTTTTTCTTGGTTTTGAATGTAGTAAGATATCCCAACATAACCCAAGGCTGATGCATCACCTGACACTCCTTGCACTAAGAGGTTTTGATTGTGACTGGGAGTGTAATCTGTACGTCCATTTTTGGCTTTGCCAGTAACAGCCTGAGTCATATAATCAAAGGTTCCAGTATCGGAAGCGGGAGCATACAGCCTCAGTTTTTGGTTAGGAAATTTAGGATTAACTTGATTCCAAGTCAAGATTTTACCGTCTGATTTGGCGCTCCAAATTTTGCCTAGCTCTTTAATAGTTAGACATTTGGCGAAGTTATTTTTACGGTTAGCAATCACGGCGATGCCATCTAAAGCTATAGGCAACTCAACAAATTCAATATTCTTGCCTTTACATTTTTTGATTTCTTCATCTTTAATGGTACGAGAAGCACCAACAATATCAATATCGCCAGCACAAAATTTACTGATTCCACCACCAGTACCACTTGAGGCAACGCTAACTTTAGCTTCAGGCTTAACCTTCTCGTATTCTTCTGCAACTGCTAAAGAAACAGGAAAACCGACAGCAGCACCATCAATACTTACTTGGCTTTTCAATTCTTGTCCACTGTTACAAGCAGTAATACTGCTGGCAATAAGCATTAAAGATGTGAGCAAAAAGTTATTCTGAAATCGGCGACGAAAGCTCATAAATTATCCATTGAGATAAAGTGACTTGGCTATCTAAAAACTGTAGAGAACGCAGCATGAAAAAAGAGATATCATGCTTTACTCGCAGCTTGAACTTTGTCAAAAATTGCCCCATCTCCAAAAAACTTGTTCTGGATAATATCCCAACCACCTAAATCTTGAGATGTGAATAAAGTTTTAATTGGCGGATGTTGTGATGCTACTTCTTGGATAACGGTGGGGTTAACAGGACGATATTGTAATTTGGCAAATTCTCGTTGAGCTTCTGTCGAGTAAAGAAAATCAACAAATGCTTGGGCAACTTCTCTGGTACGGTGTTTATCAACGTTTTTATCAACTACCGCTACAGGATTATCAATGGAAATATTGACTTGGGGAACAACATAAGGCAATTTTATCCCATTTTTCCCCGCCAAAATCACCTCATTTTCGTAGTTTATTAAGACATCTCCCTCACCTTTTTGGAAGAATAAATCGCTGGCCTCACGGGCATCTTTCGTGAGAATTGGGGTATTTTTATAAACTTTGGTGACGTAATCTAACGCTGTTGCTTCATCACCACCTGTTAGAGTTACCGAACCCCAGAAAGCCAAGAATTCCCAAATAGCAATACCAGAAGTTTTTGGGTTAGCTGCAATTACTTTCACGCCATCTTTTGCCAAGTCTGCCCAAGTCTGAATGCCTTTAGGATTGCCTTCACGAGTGACGATCGCAGCAACCGATCTACTAACAATACCATTTCTCGGCGCTTTGGTTTCCCAACCTGATTTAATCAAACCTGCAAGAGCAATTTTGCTGACATCGAGGGGAAGTGCCAAATGTACTATATCTGCTTCTTGGGAACCGGCAATGACGGCAGCCGTTTGAGCGCCAGAACCACCATAACTTTGCTCAAATGTGACATTTTGGTTGTGTTCTTGCTTCCACTTTTCGATAAATTTGGGAATTATCTGGTCATGAGCGGCTTTGGTGACAGAGAATGAAACGAGTTTTAACTTAACATCATTTTTGCTAGCTGAACTGCTTCCCGAACAGGAGGCAACTGCTATACTCAAAAAAATACTTATTAAAAACAGGCTCACAAAGCTTTGGATACTGCGTCCATCCAACCAACTTCTGATTGTATGTTGATACGATATTTGTATAGTCTGCAAGGCTTTCATTGCATAAGCCTGCATTCCCTGACTCAGGAATTTACTTAATTTTGTTGGTTGTTGCGACTTGCTCATTGGAATCACCCCTAAATCTACGGTATTTCTACATGGATACCGTGATTATGAGAATTATAGGGTATATAGAATAATATTTATCATCTGAATTAAATTTTTTTGACTAAGTGAGCAATCTATCATCAAAACTAGCAAATAAATATGATTTACCAAGGCATTTCAAAAAACGGGTTTTTCTGCTGGAAAGCGAAACAATCCGGCTATATACATAATATTTGCTAAAAAATATGTGATTAGTAATACAAAACAGTAGTGAAAACTCGACTTTTTTTAGCCGTGAAGCTGTTTGTAAAACAAAGTAGCCGCACTACAGTAATTTGAATATCAAAATTCTAGACAAAGTTCAATCGCTTCTCTAATGCGTTCCACTAACTCATCTAAAGTTTTAGCTTGCGTATGACAACCAGGAAGATTTGGGACGGAAGCAACAAAGTAGCCATCTGCATCTCGTTCGATAATTACATTAAATTCTCGCTTCATTATGAACTTCCCTAAATTTATAGATAGTATATTCTCTCATTATTGAAAGAGCGATCGCGCATCCTGTGAGAATATATAATCAAGCGATCGCTTACTTGTAGAAATACTCATACAGCTTTTTTGCTACTCTAACCAGTTCTCTAATTGCAAATTAGGTATATTTTCAAAATCTTTGATATTGTTCGTGACTAAAATATCATTACGAGAACGGACAACAGCAGCAATTAGTGCATCTACTTCTCCTGTTGGTCTACCAATTTGCCTTAATTCACTTTGGATTTTACCAAATTCTCTGGCAGCATCTATATCAAATGACTCAATGGGTAATAGTTCAGTTAGTTGTGCTAGTGTTTCTAAATTTTTCTCAACTTGTTTAGAACAGTAAACACCTTTGTAAAGTTCTGAAACTACTATTGTAGATAGATAGCATTGGCTGAAATAGCGATTAAATATAGGTACTGCTTTGGGACTGCCGTTAAGCAATGCAATACAAATGTTAGTATCTAGAAGATACATTAGTCTTTCATTTATTTATTTATTGAGTCTATCCCCCTTCCTTGGTAAGTATGACGTTGCTGGTCAATTTCAGCAAAGATATTTATTAACTCTGCTTGGTCTTGCCAAGCTCCAAATAATTTATTCAATTTTGCTAGCCTTTCTTCATCTGTTAAGTCTAGTTTTTCTACAACAGGTTGAGTAGAAGTAAGTTCTAGATTAACGATTATTTCTACTCCATCAGGAATACTGTGAATTTGCTCTAATAATTCAATAGTTTGACCGCGTTTGATTCCTCTAATTTTCATCGTATGCTTACTCCTATAATCACTACTATTCAAATATCATACATTTATCAAGACATTTTTTCATTAGACCTCTTGCATAAATCCAAAATAAGAACCCCACCCCGCCAAAGCTACGCTTT
>CAXUOL010000251.1:4769-8577 GCA_964252435.1 uncultured Nostoc sp. | reverse complement strand
AGGCAGGGCTTTTGACCCCAGGGTGGTTGGGGCTAGTTCTTTCTTCCCCCCCTACACCCCTACACCCGCCCCAACGGGGCTTGGTAAACTACTATTTTTTAGCGTAGGCGTAGCCCGCCGTAGGCATCGCAGAACTTTTCGGTCTACTGAAATTGGGATGCTCCCCGAATTTAGCTACTAAATTTCAAGCGACCGCGGCAGCCACTCCTATTGAGGTTGAGTCTCCTATAGCTTCTAAAAGCTCTGTCAGATGATTCTCAATTTTGTCAGTCTCTAGTTCCTCTTAGACCTGAATACTTAAAAAAAAATCAATATATCCTTTTTCCTTTCCACGGTATATTAGAATTCATATTATTAGACCATTCCCCATCAAACTTGCTGCCATCGCTTGATAGATAAAAAGAACAAGATCCGCTTCCTGTTTCGTCTTCAAATCTACCGTTTAAAACTTTACCCTCGTCTAAAAGTTCACCATAAATATTACCCTCAATTACATAATTGAGACTAGAAATAAATGAAAATGAATATTTCCCAATTCGTGTATTCGTTCCTTCTGTAGAGAATATTTCCATTTCAGTTTCAGTTACTTCAGAACTCCAATAAGTCTTCCATCTACCTATTAAAGTATCTAATTCGGCTTCAGGTTGTTTATCCAGTGTAGATGATTTAGAACTTGGTAATTCAGGAGTTGCTGTTTTGTCTCTTAACTCGATTTCTTTAGATATCTCTTCTAGTAATTTTCTTACATTTGGCTCATTGTCTGATAAATTAATAACACGAGTCAATAATTGTTTTGCTAACTTTAGATTATCTTTTTTTTTAATTTTTAGAGCATCATCTTTGAGCGTAGTAATATCTTTAAGTGTTTCCTTTCCAGGTAACAAAATAAGATGTTGCTTGAAGATGGGTTCTGCGACTGTATAAGGTTCCTGGTATGGTTTTTTATACTCTTTATTAATCTCTGGAACTCTTTTCATAAGATAATTATTCAAGCGTTCCACAGTGGCACAATTATCTTCACCTTCCATTTCTAGTGCTTCTAGTAATGCGTGGGTAAATGAACCCTGCTTAATTTCATCAATCTCATAAGACTTTTGATAAGGGGAACAGGAAAAAATAGTAATCACTCCCGGATATTTTATGTTAGCTCCAATTCCACCAGATTTATCCCCAAGATTATTTTCATTACGACAAGCATCTAATAATAAAATTATATTATCTGCACCACATCGGGATAAGCGGTCAATGATATATCGAATAGAAATTGCTGTCTTTTCTATTAATCTGTCATTCCCATCAGAGGGAATTAGGTAATCCTGACCATCCTTGCGTATACCGTGTCCGCTAAAGAAAAACCAAAAATTATCTCCAGCTTGTAATAGTGCATCCTCCTGAAACTCAAAAAAGTCATTCAAAAAAGAAGACAGATTGGTGTAGGTGGGCTTACTGTTTTGAGGGGGACCGTTAAAAGAGTAGATAGGGTCGGATTTATCTGAAAAGTAAAAAATCTTTTCAAATTTAGCAACATCCCTAAAGTAATGCTGTATTTGATCAGCATCGTCTACTGCATATTTAAGTGAGCGTAGTCTTTGGTACTCGTTAATACCAATAACTAATCCCCAATCTGCCATTATAATTATATTTGTAAATTATCTCGTTTAAACTTGAGTTTGATAGCACCTTTAGACTCTGCTGAAACCCCAGTGCCCACTAACTTTAGTTCCCCTTTTCCTGTGATTTCAATTGACAATTCGATTTCATCAAGCTGCATTCCCGATTTCTTCTCTGCTTCTTCATCAGCTCGTTTAAACATTCCACTTATCAGCTTAAGAAACTCAGAGAGATTGGCTTCTAGTTTCTCAACACTGACCTGAACGTCTTGAATTACCTTATTGTCTCCAGAAGTTCGTCTCCAAGGATTACCTGAACCACCTGATTTACTATTGTCAGAATCAGTTATCTGTGAAGTCCCATCTGTAACAATCCAGATTGTTTTTAGTGTTTCTTCTTCCATAAAATTTTGTTTTAGATTATTTTATTTTACCAAAGTTTTCGTTACATACTTATAAATTTTCCTGCACACCTACTTATCTGCACATTAAGAAAGTAAAAAATGAACCTTGAAGATGTGGGTAAAAACCGAAAAGTACCTCGTTAAGGATAATCTCCTCTTATTTCCAATAACTAACATTTAGCGTAAATCTTATTGTAGCTTCTTTCCTATCCATTGCCCGCGATAACTATTTCTTCCATCAATAGACCATTCACCATCAAATCTGTTATTATCGCTCGACAGATAAAAAGAACAAGGTCCGCTTCCTGTTTCGTCTTTAAATCTACCTCTTAAAACTTTACCCTTATCTAAAAGTTGACCATAAATCTCACCCTTAATAACATAATTGAGGTCATTAAGAAATGAGAATGAATACTCGGCAATTGGTGTATTCGTTCCTTTTTTAGGAAATATTTGCATCTCAGTTTCAGTAACTCCACAAGTCCAATAAGTTCTCCATTTCCCTACTAAAGTAATATTTGTAACATTATCAATGGTTTGTGCGTTGGCTATTTCAGCGCTTGCAGGTTGCGTATGTTGCACTAATTGAATGCAGAGAAAAACAGCTAGGACTGTAACGAGCCAGAAAATAACTACTTTACGTTTGTTAAACATAAAAAATCAGTATTTTTTGTCTAATTTTCTGTATTATAGAGAGAAAATAAAGTTTTAGACTTGAATAGCACTAAGAAAAACGGAAAGCTATACTAGGTAAGCATTTCAACTTTTAATCAATGAGCAGTGAGTGATTGGTACTCTTTGCACCTTGCAGACACAGCGAAATGGATGGTGCTATGATGCACGGGTTATCGAAAAATTTTTTAGGTAGGAAAAGCTTACTCCTTCATTAAATACTTTCTTTGAGACGAGCAAGCAAATGTAACTGTTACTACTGTGACAAATCGTGTGACAACCCTCAAGAATAAATTTAATCAAAGTTTAGTTTGGGCTTACCTTTTAAAGAAATGTTATCATCCTCTGTAATTGGGCAAGCACTCAAGGAGCTAAAAATTAAATACAAGCAGCGATTATTTGACCCATTTGTAAGGTTATGGGAATAAAAGAATAAATATAACTAGCTGATCCCTCTTAATGATATAAAGCGATCGCTCATCTATCGTCAATAAATATAGGGGTTTAGCGATGCTAAACCCTTAAAAACCTACCTAACTGAAAATGCTTCGCTGAACCGCCGTGTCACAGGCTCAGTGATGAATGTCAAAATTGACTTTTTACGAGTGACAATTTCACCTGTAGCAGCCATCCCTGGTGTAAATTCTACTTCTTGACCTCGAACATTCACTGCATGTTTATTTAGCTTAATTCTCGTCGGAAAAACTAAACCCAATTCTTTATCAGCAATTGCATTTGGACTGACTTGCATAACTTCACCATCCACAATGCCAAATTCTTGGAAGGGAAAAGTCGCCATTTTCACTTTTGCTTTCATTCCTTGATGAATAAACCCAATATCGCGGTTGAGAACTTTTACCTCTAGAAGCATTTCTTCCCCTTCCGGCAAAATTGACAGCAATTCTTCACCCGATTGTACTGGCCCCTTGGTGGCTTTGACTTTATAAATTGTACCGGCTACGGGAGCCTCAATCGTTTCTAAAGCTTGTTGCTTCCTCGCTTGCTCTAATTGACCTTGTACAGTTGTCAGTTCTTCTTTACGCTTATTAAATTGCGTCAAAATTTCGCTTTGGCGTTCTGATGCTACACGCTGGGCCTGACTGCGTGCAGCGTTGTAAGCTT
>CAXUOL010000251.1:0-4669 GCA_964252435.1 uncultured Nostoc sp. | reverse complement strand
CTTTGGCGTTCTGATGCTACACGCTGGGCCTGACTGCGTGCAGCGTTGTAAGCTTGTTCTGCTTGGCGAATTTCCTGGACTTGAGCCGCAATATCTTTTTCTAATGATGTAACTTTATCTTGAGCCTCTGTGATTCGATTCTGGGCGTTAATAACTTCATCTTGCGCTCTGGTGATTTCTGTCTTTGCACGAGTTAATCTTTCTTGGGCATCAAGATAATCGACACGAGGCACAGCGCCAGGAGTAATTAGAGTACGTAGGCTTTTTTCCCTTTCTTGAGCAAGGGCTAAATTACTTTCAATTTTAATTCGGATGCTATCTGCATTCACAAGGTTGGTTTGAGCATTCCCAAAGCTGCTTTTGGCATTAACTAAGTTGTCTTGCAATCGAGTCAAGCGGACTTTAGCTTGATCGATGAGTGCTATTTGACGATTTGCTTCTGCTTCCGCTGCTGCTTGACGTGCTTGGTAGTCTTGCAGGCGGGAGGTTAAAAGTTCATCTTGCAGTTTCGTCCCAGTAGTTTTGCCTCCAACACGTTCTGCATCCAAACGTTGTAAATCGTCTTGAATCAATCTGGTAGATTTGGCTAGGCGGGAAACATCGGTTACTTGCAAGTCTGGATCTTTTTGAATCAGAACTTGACCTTTAGTAACGCGATCGCCTTCTTGTACTTTAACAGCGACAATTGACCCTCCACCTAAAGATGTCACCGGTCTTACCTGTGTAGAAGCAATTAATTCCCCCGGTGCTGTTGCGACTTCATCTATTTGCGAGAAGTACGCCCAGGCGATCGCCCCAAAGACGATGGCGCTCATGGTTCCCGCTAATAATCTAGTGTACAGGGGTGGCAATTCCTGTACCGCCTTCCCCAATTCATAAGTAAGTTGTTCCTCCGGTTGGGCGAATCGTTCTTTTGTCTGACGTGCTTGAGCAGCATTTACCATATATTTTTGTCCTTTGTCCTTTGTCATTTGTCATTTGTCATTTGTCCTTGATTATTCACGAATGACCAATGACTAATGACTAATGACTATTCAAACTGCTAAATAGCGCCGCAAAAAACTTTCTAATGTCTCTAATTGGAAGTTAAAAATCGCCTCTAAATTGGCAATTTCATCTTTTGTGCAGAAAAATTCATTTGCTAGCAATGTACGATAAGTTCCCAAAGCTTTTTGGGTTTGGGGATTAAATAAACCTAATGCACTCTGTAATCCATCAATAAGAAATAGGGGTGAGTTAATTATTACTGGTTCTTTGGCGAAAATCCGACCAAAAATCCGGGGAATATCTTCTCGTAATAAAATCTCCGGCCCTCCAACGGGTAAAATCTGGTTGCGAGCGCCTGCAACCGTCACAGAATCCACAACTATCCTTGCCAAATCATCGGTACTGACAATTGAGGTACGGTTTTTGCGATCGCCAACCAGCAAATACAATCCCGTTTCCCGAAATCGTTCTACCAGTGGCAGCAAGTTAGATGCTAATCCAGCTGGGCGCAAAATAGTGTAATTTAAGCCACTAGCTGCTAAATATCGCTCTACTGCTCGTTTAGCTTTAAAAACAGGAGCATCTTCATAACCGCGATCGGCTCCCAGTACTGAAATGAAGACAAAATGCTCTACTCTATTGGCTTTTGCCTGGTCGATGAGTTCAATATTGGCACGGTAATCTAAAGATAAGGCATCGCTATCAGAACCGTGGGCACTGATAATATATTGGACACCCTGACTAGCTTTCTGGATATCTTTTTCCTCTAGCAAGTCACCAATGAAAATTTCTGCACCCCGGTGTTCTAACTCGCTGTAGCGCGAATTAAGGCGGACAAATGCCCGCACAGACTGTTCTCGTTGTCGTAGGAGTCGCACAACTCTGCGGCCAATTCCTCCCGTTGCACCAGTTACTAGAAACATATAAATACCTAAATTGAATAGTTACAGCGTTTATAGTTGTCAAAATGCTCGATATATGCTCAAAATTCATTGAGCAATATTTAAATAGATGTGAGTGTCTTTTTATACTTTATTCCCATGCTCAAGATATTGTCATGCCAATAAGTCATACCTTATTTATTTTAATACTCTAAAAATGATCCCCCACATCCTTGTAGATGCAGGGGATAGAGTAATAGGATTAGTTTTACTGGCTCAACAAGTCAATAGCTTGTTCAAGCGACATCTTAGCCTTGTGCAAATTTAGCAGGTTTTCCTGGTCATATCGGTCAGGATAGTTCATTTTCCTGCCCTCAAGGGTTATCCGAATTAGTGCTGCTTGCTCATCTGTGGGTGAATTCATCTCATCTATAGCAGAACTGATGACTTGGATAGCGTTAAAGTTAGGGAATTTTAAGCCTTTACCTTGCTTCATTTGTTGCAGCGCTAAAAGTGGAAATGCCATCAGAGTTACGATGTACGAGGTTTTGTATCCTGCATTGCCAGTAGGTTTTACACCGTATCTGCGACACAAATCGCGTAATTCTTTAAGAGTTTTGATTTCAAGTTCAGAACGCGTGAACATAAAATAGTAGTGTCCATTTTTTGAATTGGATATTAGTGGTTGTACTTCCGGCAAGTTGTAGCAACCACTAAAAAACAATTTATTGTTTTGGCACCAAGTAAATCAAGCCTTATTTATATTTCTCAATAATGCCTAATCCTAAAGGGAACCCACAAAATTTACAACCAATTAAATCAAATAGAGAAGAATCATTAACAGAGAGGATTAACCTACGCATTACCAAGACTATGAAGGAAGAATTATCTACAAAGGATGATCCTCCAGAATTTTGCCGTCGTGCGATTCAGGAAGCATTAGATAAAGATAGAGAAAAGTAATTTCAAAGGGGTAATTGTCACGAGTGTGTGAATTCCTGGGACGACTCAGCAATCAAGCATATTGAGATAGCAATATGCTTGATTGCTTGCGGAATACATCAATATGAAAAAGCAAACTGGGTTTGAGAAAGTAAAAGCTCATTTTGCTTGCGGAATACACCGAAATGAGAAAGCAAACACAGCTTTTGAGTAAATCAAATGTCATTTTGCTTATTAAATTTGACTTTAGGGACTTCCAAATAAAAAAATATTCAGTTTAGCCAAAAGCTGTTAAGAGGATGTTTGAAAAGTCATAATTGGTGTATCAACATTTTTTACCCCACCCTAACCCATTGGTAACAAGTTAAAGCTGTAAGGCAGTTGTCAAGGGGCTTTTCGTAAGATTCCTTATGTTAAGAAATATTTCGCCAACAGAGTCTTTAGCCTGACTAGCACGTGTAATATTACTAAGCGCAGAATGTGACTTAAAAACTTGTAAGTGAGGGAAAAATGGTACAGGTATATGACAGCATAGCTGAGCAGTTTAAAAAATTTCACTCAATGCTGCTGATTCAGTATGTGATAACCTATACATATTTTCATCTGCTCGGAGATGTAACCGGAAAATCAATCCTTGATCTAGCTTGCGGAGAAGGATTTTACACAAGATTGCTCAAACAAAATGGGGCTGCACGCCTAGTGGGTGTGGATATTTCTTCAGAAATGATCAAACTAGCAAAACAGGAAGAAGAGAAAGAACCACTCGGAATTGAGTATATTATCGCTGATGTCGCGGAAATTGGCTTTATTGACAACTTTGATCTTGTCGTTGCTTCGTTTGTTCTGAATTATGCCTCAACAAAAGAGCAACTACTCAAAATGTGTCAAACCATATATGCTAATTTGAAACCAGGCAGTCGGTTTGTCACATTGAACAATAATCTGGAATTGCTTCCAGAGTTCTATCATAAAAATGAAAAATATGGTTTTGCTAAAAGCTGTGCCAGATCGCTTCAGGAAGGTACTCCCTTAACCATAACATTGATATTTTCCTCTAGCAGCAAAAAAGTCAGCTTTGACAACTACTACCTTAGCAAAGCAACGTATGAGTGGGCTTTGAGAAGTGTTGGTTTTAAAGATATCCGCTGGCACCATCCAGTAGTCTCTCCCGAAGGTGTGCAGAAGTATGGTGAGGATTTCTGGCAGGATGCTATTGACTATCCTTTTGCGCTAGGTATTACTTGTCTAAAATAGCTATCAACACAACTCAAGCCGTTGCATTAATTTATCGGGTGCATTAGCGCTCTTCCATCACTCTCATGAGAGAATAATAGAGTAAAGTGTCGCAAACTGTTTGCTGGTCTATGTTTGAGGCAAGAGAACCAGTCAAAACCATAAAATTTGTTGATGATTACTGTGAATGGTATGGAAAGCTGTTTTTAGAAGTGAGAAGTTTTGAGGCATTTAAATATCTACACGTTGGGATGATTTCGGATATTAAACATAAAACTCTACCAGCAATAACATCGCCCATTAGAGTTTACCCAATACAATCCGGTTAAGAATTGTTAGTGAGAATTTCACACCTTGTAAAAACTTTATATGTAATGTCTCTACAGGGATAGTCAAAAAATAAAAAACTTCCCCCCACATCTTTGTAGATGCAGGGGGAGTATATAACAATTCAAAATTGTTTTAGATGAGGATTTAAACGCTTTCTGCAAGCAGCCCATCTCAAAACTATTCAGATGCTTTGTTATTAGCTCTATTAGCACGCGCCTCAGCTGAAGCCATCACTTCATCAAAATTTTCTAGCACTTCGCCAGGGAAGTTTTCCAAAACTCTGGTAGAAAGAGCAA
>CAXUOL010000250.1:0-8579 GCA_964252435.1 uncultured Nostoc sp. | reverse complement strand
ATTTATGATGGAACACAGCATTTTACTTCTCTACCGCCTCAAAGATGGCATGGGATAGAAAATCAAGAAAATGTCCTGAAAGAGTACGGTTTAGCAGATGGTAAAGCACCAGTAGGGGCATATATCAAAGATTTTGAAATCGATACATTATCGTGCAAAATCCCGCCGAATGAAATAGAGAAATTAAACCCACAACAATTGTTGCTCCTGAAAGTTAGCGATCGCGCCGTGAAAGATGCGAAACTACAGGAGGGTGGCAATGTGGCTGTGATTGTCGCCGCCGAGACAGAATTCTCTGTGCATCAGTTACAGCAAAGATGGAATCTCTCTTGGCAGGTCAAGGATGGCTTACTCAACCAAGGAATTTCTCTACCTACTGAACAGCTTTCGCAACTGGAAACTATTGTCAAAGATAGCATTCACCAACCAGTAGAAATCGGTGAATATGTGAGTCACATAGCCAACATCATGGCAAGTCGGATTTCTGCTTTATGGAATTTCACTGGCCCTGCATTCACCATCAGCGCTGGCGAAAATTCTACCTTCAAGGCGTTGGAAGTTGCCCAAATGCTACTCGCTACTGGAGAAGTAGACGCGGTGGTTGTTGGTGCGGTAGATTTAGCAGGCGGTGTGGAAAATGTCTTGTTCCGCAGCCAATTTGCACCAATTAATACAGGTGTGAATACGTTGGGTTATGACCAACAAGCTAATGGTTGGACGGTTGGCGAAGGTGCTGGTGCAGTTGTCCTCAAGCGCTACGAAGCTGCTAAAGAAGACAATGAACGCATCTATGCAGTAATTGATGCCATGAGTTTCGCACAAGGTAATTCTACTTTGAGTAATGCTCTGGTAAAACCTGATGCTTCAGCCATTAGCAATGTCTGCAAACAAGCCTTCCAGATGGCAGATATTCAACCCACAGAGGTTAACTATGTGGAAGTCTTCGGTAGTGGCGTTCCTCAAGAGGATGAAGCCGAAATCACAGGTTTACTGCAAGCTTATCCGAAAGTGGGCAATGGTTTGCACTGTGCATTGGGCAGCGTTAAATCCAATATCGGCCACACCTATACAGCATCAGGAATTGCTAGCTTAATCAAAACCGCTCTCTGTCTTTATTACAGGTATATTCCCGCCACACCCAAATGGTCTGGTGTCAAAACACCGCAAGTATGGTCAGGTAGCCCTTTCTATGTGGCAATGGAATCAAGACCTTGGTTTGTCGATAAAGGCGGTACACGCAGAATAGCAGCAATTAATAGTATGGGTATAGATGGCAGTTACGCCCATTTAATCTTATCGGAGGAACCCAGCCAAGAGGAGCGCGACAACAGATATTTGCAGCAAATGCCTTTTCATCTGTTTCCGATAGCAGTTAGCGATCGCTCCACTATACCAGATTTACTCAACCATCTCCAAAAATCTATCGAAGCTAGTTCTTCTTTATCAGCTACCGCCAGCCAAACATTCGCTACTTTTCAACAGCAATCTGATGCAAAATACGTCTTATCAATTACAGGACGTAACACAAAAGAACTACTCAAAGAAATTGAATCTGCCCGCAAAGGTGTAAACAATGCCTTTGAAAACGGCACAGATTGGCAAACACCAATAGGAAGTTATTTCACTGCGAAACCATTGGGTAAAACTGGAGCAGTTGCTTACGTTTATCCAGCAGCAGTCAATTCTTATATCGGCATTGGTCGGACTGTTTTTCGCTTATTTCCTAAAGTTTTTGAGGACTTAAAAAGTAACAATCTCTACAACCGGGCTGCTGATGTTGAAAAGTTGGTTTATCCCAGAAGTTTACCTAAATTATCCACCAGGCAACTAGAAACGCTCGAAAAGCAATTGTTAGATGATTCACTAGCAATGTTTGAAAGTGAAATTGCCTTTGCTAGATATATGACGGCAATTTTTAGAGATGATTTTCAAGTCAAGCCGCAATGTGTTTTTGGGTATAGTTTGGGTGAAACTAGTATGATGGTTGCCCAAGGAGTTTGGAGTGATTTTGAGGGTGGAAGTAACACCTTAAACTCATCACCTCTATTTGGCGATAAGTTATCTGGTCCGAAAAATGCTGTGCGTGAATATTGGGGATTAACAGATTCACCAAACAACAATTTTTGGAATACCTATGTTCTCATGGCTACTCCATCTCAAGTTAGAGAATGCTTGAAACATGAAAATCGTGTCTACTTAACTCAAATCAATACACCAGAAGAAGTATTAATTGCTGGTGATGATGCAGCCTGTAAGAGAATAATTACAACTTTAGGTTGCAATTCTTTCCCCGCTCCCTTCGACCATGTGATACATTGTGAAGCGATGCGATCGCAGTTCGAGGAAATCAAGAAAGTAAACACCTTACCATCGCAAAATCTCCCTGGGATTGTGTTTTATTCTGCCGCCGATTATCAACCAATTGCACTTGAAAGTGATGCCATTGCGCACAATATCGCCAAAGGACTGTGCCAAGAACTTGATTTTCCGCAACTAGTTAATCGTATTTACGGTGATGGTGTCAAAATCTTTTTAGAAGCGGGCGCGGGTAGTGTTTGTTCGCGATGGATTGATAAAATTCTCGGTAGCAAAGAACATATCACAGTCTCTCTGAATCGGAGAGGGATGGATGACCATGCTGCAATGGTCAAAGCATTAGCAAAATTACTCAGTCATCAGGTGAACGTGGATTTATCACCACTGTATAGCAAAGCCCAAGACACTGCTAATTCAAATAAAGCAACATTGAGAACAGTTACCTTGGGTGGAAAAGCAATTGCTGCTACAATTTTGAGCGAAGAAAATCGCAAACTGGTTGAAGATTTTGCTGGAGATATTAGGAGCGAACGCTTCAAAATACAGCATCAAGATATACCTAATATCCAACAATATGAAATCACAGATTCTCTTAACACTTCCAACCAAATAACCCCAGAAGAAAATTACCTCCCTAACATATTGCCTCAGCCAGAAGAAGTAAAACCGAAAAATATCATTGATAACGTTTTTGAAACGAGAGAACAATTACAATCTTCTGAGTCAAGAGCAATTGGGCAGCAAATTCCTCCTTCTTCCCCACCTGTCATCACTAAAAAACTTAGTAGCATCATCAGCATGTTCGATTTAAATAAGACCCAGTATCAAAAGCTCAATGCTAATAATTCAAAGATAACTAAAGCACACACTGCCTTCTTACAAGCTAGACAAGATTACAGTCAGCAAATGAGTGAAATCATTCAATTGCAACTAGCTTGTGCCCAAAATTTGCTTAACGAAGAATCTTAACATCTCATACCAATTCTCTCTAAACTTTCTCTTCCTTTGCGACGGCAGTCGCTCATGGGGGAAACCCCCAAGACCGCGCTGCCTCCCCTTTGCGTCCTTTGCGGTTCGTTTAAAAATTATTACGTGCATCTCCTAGAGAATTGGTATTACTCTCTTACTCTGTGCCCTCTGCGGTTCATTAACAGAGTCTACACCCTTTAACCTTATCATCCATTGTTTGTATAATCCGAGGGATAACTACCGTGACAACCGTAGATACGGTACTAAGTAAACACGATAATGGTCTTAACTTCACCGCTTGGTCGCATAACAAAAACCAAGTTTGGAAAGGTTCTTTAGAAACTGTATCTTTCGAGAAACAAACCATCAAAGATAAATTGATGGTATTAAATAAACCCTGCTACATCGTGAAAGTTGCCGGAAAAATCGGTGTCACAAACGAGGGTTATTTATCCCCAGGCGATAATGGCACAACAGCACAAGTAGAACTGCTAACATTTGCCGCCCCAATCCGCATTCAACAATTTGGAGATCCCAATTTTCTCTCCTCTCATGGAGTGAAATATGCTTACGTTACCGGCGCAATGGCTGGCGGAATTGCTTCCGAAGAAATGGTCATTGCACTCGGAAAAGAGCAAATTTTAAGTTCATTTGGTGCAGGTGGTTTAACTCCAGAACGTTTGGAAGCAGCCATCAATCGCATTCAACAAGCTTTACCTCAAGGGCCTTATGCATTTAATTTAATTCACAGTCCTAATGAACCTGCGATTGAACGTCGGGCTGTGGATTTATATCTCAAATATCAAGTGAGAACAGTAGAAGCATCTGCATTTCTCGACTTGACACCCAACATTGTTTATTACCGTGTTGCTGGATTGGGGTTGAATAATGCCAATCAAATTGAAATCAAAAATAAAGTCATTGCCAAAATTTCTCGCCGAGAAGTTGCGACTAAATTTTTGCAACCAGCACCAGCGAGAATACTCAAAGAACTTCTTGAGCAAGGATTAATTACCGAGTTACAAGCAACTCTTGCAGCCAAAGTTCCAATGGCTGATGATATTACCGTCGAGGCTGATTCTGGAGGTCATACAGATAACCGTCCCCTGGTTTGTTTATTACCTTCTATTATTGCCTTGCGAGATGAAATTCAAGCACAATATCATTACCAAACACCCATTAGAATTGGCGTAGCCGGGGGAATTGGTACACCTCAATCAGCATTAGCAGCTTTCATGATGGGTGCTGCTTATATAATGACCGGCTCAATCAATCAGTCATGTGTTGAATCTGGGGCTTGTGAACATACCAAAAAGTTACTAGCTCAAGCAGAAATGGCTGATATGATTATGGCCCCAGCAGCAGATATGTTTGAAATGGGAGTCAAATTACAAGTTCTCAAACGGGGCACAATGTTCCCCATGCGAGCGCAGAAATTATTTGAACTCTATCGCGCTTATGGTTCCATTGAAGAGATTCCTTTGGCAGAAAGAGAGAAATTAGAAAAACAAGTTTTTCGCAAAACTATTGCTGAAGTATGGGAAGGAACTGCGGCTTATTTATCCCAAAAGAATCCTGAGAAACTTGGGAAAGCAGTCAATAATCCTAAACTGAAAATGGCATTGATTTTCCGTTGGTATCTAGGATTATCTTCTCGTTGGTCTAGTTCTGGTGAAAAAGGCAGAGAAGTCGATTATCAAATTTGGTGTGGCCCGGCAATGGGCGGTTTCAATGACTGGGTACGCGGTTCATATCTGTCTGAACCAAATAATCGTCAGGTAGTTGATGTTGCTAATCAAATTATGACTGGTGCAGCCTTTTTGTATCGCGTCCAAAATTTGAAAATTCAAGGACTGCAAACTTCCGATTATTACAGTCAATATCACCCTGTTCGTTCTACATCATTGTTGGAGATTTAAAAATGACTATAAAACAGTCTTTCACAGCAGACGATATTCAAACATTTTTGGTATCGAACTTAGCTAAGTTGCTAGGAGTCGCAACCGATGAAATAGATGTCAAAGAACATTTAGAAAACTATGGGTTGGATTCAGCCCAAGCAATGATTCTAGTAAGTAACTTAGAAAAGTTGCTCGGATTTCAACCATCTCCATTGCTGCTGTGGCATTACCCAAATATTGAAGCTCTTTCACAGCGTTTAGCTGAAGAAGTGCAAGAAGGTTCGCCAATTCAAGATACAAAGGTGATATCTTCTAATGCCAATGCTGCACCCTCCATTCTAGATTTAAGTGCCGAGGCTGTTCTTGACCCCACCATCCATCCCGGTGCTGCATCTAATGTGCTTGTGGGTGAACCCAAGAACATCTTTTTAACTGGAGGAACCGGTTTTTTAGGAGCTTTTCTCATCCGGGAATTGCTACAGGAAACCAAGGCAGATATCTATTGCTTAGTGCGTGCTGATAATGCCGAAGAAGGCAAAAGCAAACTCCAAAATAATCTGCAACAGTATGCAATTTGGCAGGAAGAATTTAACTCCAGAATTATTCCAATTGTCGGTGATTTATCTTTACCATTGTTAGGTGTTGGTTCGGAACAGTTTCAAGTTTTAGCTACCAATATTGATATTATCTATCATAGTGGTGCTTTGTTGAATTATGTTTTTCCCTACTCAGCACTGAAAGCAGCCAATGTTTTAGGAACACAGGAAGTTTTGAGATTGGCTTGTCAAATTAAAGTCAAGCCTGTACATTACGTTTCTAGTGTGGCTGTTTTTGAATCCACTGCCTATGCTGGTAAGGTTGTCAAAGAACAGGATGAATTCAATCATTGGGAAGGTATTTATCTTGGTTACTCACAAACTAAATGGGTAGCGGAAAAGTTAGTCAAAATTGCTCGTGACCGTGGACTTCCTGTAACTATCCACAGACCACCACTGATTTCCGGTGATAGCAAAACAGGCATTTGTAACACACATGACTTTATCAATTTGATGACTAAGGGCTGTCTACAAATGGGAAGTTTCCCTGATGTAGATTATATGTTGGATATGTCACCTGTGGACTATGTAAGTAAAGCGATCGCTTATCTATCACGGCAAAAAGAATCTATAGGTAAGGCTTTCAATTTACAACATCCTCAACCTGTATCTTTGAAAATATTAGTTGAGTGGATACGCTCTTTTGGTTATTCCGTTGAGATGATTCCTTATGAAAAATGGCAATCAGAGTTAATCAATAATGTGTCTTCTGTGGACAATCCTTTGTATACTCTGCGACCCTTTTTACTGGAACGTTGGTCTGATGAACAACTGACTATTCCTGATTTGTATTTGCAAGCTAGAAGACCTCATATTAGCTGCCAAGATACTCTCCATGCACTAGCAGGTAGTTCTATTGTTTGTCCTCCAATTGACTCTCAATTGTTTATGACTTATACGGCTTACTTGATTCAAAGTGGTTTCTTGAATATCGTTTAGAAGTAGACGCGATGAATCGCGTCTCTACAAGGCGATGAATCGCGTTTTTATAAATGGTATATTTGTCGCATGATTTTTTCAAATTGGTATAATGCTACGCTATTGAGCATCGGCAACCTCCCTTCGGGTTCACCAGTCGCCTACAGCGCTGGATTCACCGCAACGCACTGGCTACCCTACAAAATAATTTTGTTTAGTTCATACTTTTTACAACTCAGTACTACTGAATAGCTAATATTTCAAATGCCAGCAACAACATATACATCTACAGCGGCAATATAATTGCCCTGTTTTTTTATGCTCAATCATGTAAATTTTTAGTATTCACCTCTTGACAGAAGCAATCGAGGATAGAATGGTTAGTATCGGGCATAAAAGTTTGATTTTATCCGCTTGCTTTTGTAAGTAATCAAAAGCGATGTCTGGCGACAAGCCGCTACCATCTACGCTAGCAGTCTGAAATAACCGAATTTCTTTAATGCCCAACTTCTTCGATGCCTAAGTCCTAAATTTACGTTTGGACTGCTACATCTATCCAACGTACCAAACAAGCATTTGAAAGGGTAATAACTCAAGACATTTCTCGTCGGTTGAGATATTACGCGTACTTAATTGTAAAACGAGAACCACTGTCAATGCAACGCAGCTTCATCAAGTTGAATTCACCAATATTCTCACATGAACACAACACATCAAGGTCAGAGCAAAAAAACTGCTCTTATTACTGGAGGAGCCGGTGGAATTGGCTACGAATTAGCATGTATTTTTGCTGCTCATGATTACAATCTGGTATTAGTAGACAGAAACGGGCCAAAGCTTGTAGAAATTGCAGTTAAATTCCAAAAAGAATTTGGAATTTTTGTCAAAACTATTGTTAAGGATTTATCTATATCAACAGCTCCTGAAGAAATTTTCACGGAGTTGCAAAAAGTCAATATTAATGTTGATGTGCTGGTAAATAATGCCGGATTTGGTATTTATGGATTATTTCATGAAACAGACCTAGCTACTGAATTAGAAATGCTACAGGTCAATTTAGTGTGCCTCACCCATTTAACTAAGTTATTCGTGAAGCACATGGTAAAGCAAGGTGAAGGTAAGATATTAAACGTCTCCTCGGCTGCTGCTTTTCAACCTGGGCCTTTGATGGCGGTTTATTTTGCTACTAAAGCTTATATTTTATCTTTTTCAGAAGCGATCGCTAATGAATTAGAAGGTACTGGTGTCACTGTGACAGTTCTTTGCCCAGGCTCAACTGCATCAGCTTTTCATGAAAGAACTGGGATGGCTGACTCTAAGTTGCTCAAGGGTAAGAAGATGATGGATGCACGAACAGTAGCCGAAATTGGTTTTCACGCCTTAATGAAGGGCAAAACCATTGTTATTCCCGGTTTTATCAATAAACTACTTGCAAAAAGCGTCAGATTTGTACCTAGAAAGCTGGTGACAAAAATTGTACGAAATATGCAGGAAGATAAATAGGGGGCATTGGGCATTGGGGAAGAATAACTAATGACTAGGAATACTGCCAGCATTTTAAGTTCCAGCCAAAATTCGCTACAGCAATAGCAGCAACATAATTGTTAGCAGGTACTAATTCAAAAAGACTCCAGTCTTCAGTTATCTGTAACTTGGCTGGTTCTGTGGGAGTCAGCGAGACTTCAACTTGCTCTAACTGGGATAGTCCGTCTCCAGTTGCCTTTAAATAAGCTTCCTTGCAAGTCCAGTAACGGAAAAATACTTCTTGCTGTTGGTTGGGAGATAGCGATCGCAACATCTCATATTCTCTCGGTAAAAAGAACCGTTTGGCAAGAGCTTCCAAATCAGACATCGGGCGAATATATTCTAGGTCTACACC
>CAXUOL010000249.1:0-8601 GCA_964252435.1 uncultured Nostoc sp. | reverse complement strand
CCTTGGACATTTCATCGCGATCGCTCAAATTCATACTTCAATTATGCAACGCCAATAATCTAATGGTGATGGGGGGCGCGATCGCTGCCTTCGGAGCCAGAAATCCAGTTTTTATATGCTTATAGCCTCCCACATCACACACAACAATACTTTTAATGTTACTCTTGAGACTCCTCAGAGATAGATTCTGATTCTGTTTCAAGTTCTTCTGTTTTAACTTTGGGGGCTGGAGGTTTAACGGGTTTTGGGCCACGCGCTAGTGCAGGATTCACCGGTTGTCTGCTTTCATCCCTAGATGATGATCCTTTTTTTCCTTTGTCAGACGAGCGATCGCGGCTCGGTTTTGAGCTTTTGGGGTTGGATTCAATAGGGGTTACAGAATCCGAATTTTCGGAATTGCTGTCAGTGCTTCCTTGAGCCTGACGTTCCGATTTCTTAATTGGACGTTCTACCATTGTTTATTTTTGTAAATTTATCTGTATAATACATCGGTTTGGTGGCTATAGGAATCATATTTGATTTTTGAAAAAAACTAAGCGATAATACGGAGGGAAATTACAAGTATAATATAAAACTATAATAAACTAGCACTTACAACATGCGATCACAGAACTAGAGGAATTTATAGTTCAAAATCCAAATACCCGTGAAGTGAGAAAAGGGTTAGCAGTAAAGCTGGTTTATCAAGGTTACTTATATGAGGAAATCTAGTATTTTGGGGTTGTTTAGCTGTTTTCAGCTTGACTTTAATAATTTTTGAAACCCTCAGTAATTACATCAAAAATTATATGAAGATTTGGTAAATTGTTTCTAAAGTCAACCCTTTTCAAACAACCTCTAACAGAAATTTAGGTTAATTGCAATTTTATACTAATTAAGAGAGGGCGCTGCAAAAGTTGAAAGTGTAGGTTGGGGTGTGTTATAGGGTGTTGAGGAGCGGTTTTACAGTTTAATGAATTGGGAAACTAACTATTAATTGGACTTTAAATTAGAAAGCTGATTTAATTTGTGCTTCTTAGTTTAAAGTCCAGATAGGTTTATCTATTCATACACTACCGCATCTCATTGTTTTCGTAACTGTAACTGTAATAGTTGATTCTTTATATATGCATCTATACAAGATGGTTCAGAAGAAGTAGTTGGACAATTGGCAGAAGGATATAAGGAATTAGAAGAGTTAGGTGAAGAAATAGAAGAGTTGGGTGAAGAAATAGAAGAGTTAGGTGAAGAAATAGAAGAATTGGCTGGTGTAGGTTCTCCGATTGCAGTTCCTTTTATTTTTTGATAAGTTTCTTCCGTTACAACAGCACCTTCAGATGTCTTTACCATTCTGCTTAAATTTGGTTGTTGACCATAAATAATTTCACATGAAGAATAACCAAATTTTTCGTTGCCTGAAACTGCTGATTTAGCAATCTCATTAGGTATAGCAATGCCATTGTATAAACCATAAGCTTGTATACCTGTTTCACCTCCAGTAGCTAATGTTTTAACTAAAGCACCACAAGTATCTGCATTATTAATTATTTTTGCAGAAGCAGCTAATTTGAGTGCTAAATAGGCATTCTGAAAGCTAGGATTCACACAAGTATCAACACCAACTTGGCTACATATCTTAGTTGTACTTTCTAAACCTTCTTTAATAGCGTCACCGACTGGTTGAATTACATTTTTATCAAATGTTCTGCCACCCTCCCTTAAAAGAGGAGTTGGATCTATCTGACGTAACTGATCTGCTGTATTATCTCTAAAGTCCTCCCATATTCCAGCATTGGCAGGGCTGGATAGAGGTAATATCAAGCTAAATATCATAGCTGTGCAGACAGTAGTGTAGAGTTTCATAATATTTATCTCCTTAGCTCGTTAGTTAGTGTTTACATTGAATTTATAGCGTTTCCTAAGCAACTGAGATACACCTAAGTCTCTTTACCAAAGCTTAGTAGCTTTAAACATATACCTCACTAGGTCGGGAACCGCTATAAGTTCTTGATCAATAAAAAGTAATTTTAATAATGTGCAAAAACTACTTTTTATTCTCTATATTTAGAATCTGTTATAAATTAGCTTTTTGACTGTCAAAAATGTTACTAATAGTAATTTTCAATTTGTATTGAGTGCTATTGTTAATATTATGAAAATATGCTATCTAAGGCACATAAATTCTTTGTTGATTAAGGAAGCTTTCTCGTCTGCCAATATTTGAATTGACTGTGTGATACATACTAAATTACGGCTTATCAACAGCATAGTCAAGGGTTATTTGAAAATATCCGACTAAACCCACTTTTTCTACTTTTT
Source organism: uncultured Nostoc sp. (assembly GCA_964252435.1). GTDB lineage: Bacteria > Cyanobacteriota > Cyanobacteriia > Cyanobacteriales > Nostocaceae > Nostoc. The sequence continues at coordinate 6,303 of CAXUOL010000249.1, read as the reverse complement.
GCCTTTTTTAATATCTCTCGCTAATCAAAAAGGTAGGAAAGGTAGAATGTTTGTTACTAGCTATTGAATATTAGCTTAATAGCCTGTAAAAATCAGGTTACAGCGTATTTAATGAGGACTTATGAAACTAACAACGAAAACGGGTGTTTCAATTCAAGATTTGTAAGTTCTAGAACATGGGTGCGTTATCCATAGCTAAACGCACCCGATAACTATTCAACAAAATTAGGTCGTGCCTGTTGCCTTGATTTGAACTTCTCCTCTAAAACTGCCCAATTTTCTTGCTCAATTAAGTTAGTCAACTCATCGAGGTTTTGACGATATTGTTGCAGCGATCGCAGCAATGCTTGACGATTATACCGCGCCATCATCACGCCCAACTCTGGATTCCCACCACCCACACGACTAGTATCTCGAAAACCCGAACTGGCTAACTTTTGGGCTAATTGCAAAACATCGGGGTCAGTTTCGCTCAAACAAGCAGCAATCAACGAGGAACTGATCATTACAGGTAAATGGGAAATCCAACTCACAGCGCGATCGTGTTGCTCTGGTTGACAAAAATAGATATTAGCTCCTAGCGATCGCACAATTTCTTCCACAACTGTAATTGCTGTAGTTGGTGTTGTCGTTATCGGTGTTAATACATAAGGTTTATCAACAAATAAATCTCGCTGTGCAACTTCTATCCCACTGTCTGTTCTGCCCGCCATTGGATGACCACCAATAAAATTATCCCAAAGGGGAGTAATATCCTTGACTATCTGTGCTTTCGCCGAACCTACATCAGTGACGACTGTAGCGGTAGACAAATGAGCGACTAACTGTTCAAATTGGGGCACAATAAGGGCTAGAGGTGTACAAATAAATACAACTTCTGCGGCTGCTAATAGGCTCAGATCGACTGATGCTTCATCAACACTGCCCAAGGTAACTGCCTTTTGACAGGTTGCTTCACGGCGACTAACTCCTAAGATATGATGTCCTTGCGATCGCAAATCAAAACCCAAAGATCCGCCTATCAATCCCAATCCTAAAATTCCAATATTCATTTTTGATTTTGACATTCCGTTTTTTATGACTTTACCAACTATTAAAGTTGGCATCCAAGGGGTAGCATCAATGACTGTAGAGGAATTACTGGAACAATACGCAGCAGGAGTCTTAAACTTTAGTGGTGTTGACCTCCCAGAAGCCAACCTGAGTGGGGTAAAACTCAGTGGCGTGAATCTGAGTGATGCTAATTTGAGTATAGTCAACCTGAGTGGCGCGAATCTGAGTGAAGCTAACTTGAGTAATGCCAAGCTGAATGTAGCTAGACTCAGTGGCGCGAATCTATGCAGCGCCATCCTCAACAACGCCAGTCTCAACGTCGCTAATTTGATTCGAGCTGATCTAAGCCGCGCTCAACTCAGAGGAGCCTCATTAATCCGCGCCGAGTTAATTCGCGCTGACCTTAGTCGCGCTGATTTATTGGAGGCCGATCTCACCAGTGCTGATTTGCGAGAGGCGACACTTCGCCAAGCGAATCTCCGTCACGCTAACTTGAGTGAGACTATCTTGAGAGGTGCTTCCTTAACAGGAGCCAACTTGGAGATGGCTAACTTAAACGCCAGCGATCTCAGTCGTTCTGACTTGAGCGGTGCAAATTTGCGAGATGCCGAACTCAGACAAGCCAATCTCAGCCATGCTAATTTGAGCGGGGCAGATTTGAGTAGTGCAAATCTCCGGTGGGCAGATTTGAGGGGCGCAAATCTCCGATGGGCAGATTTGAGCGGTGCAAAATTGAGTGGGGCTGATTTAATTAGCGCAGATTTAAGCAATGCCAATTTAACAAATACAAGTTTAGTCCACGCCAATTTAACTCAGGCAAAATTAATTAGGGCAGAATGGATCGGTGCTGACTTAACAGGAGCAACTTTAACTGGAGCCAAGCTTTATGCCACTTCTAGGTTTGGTTTAAAAACCGAAGGGATGGTTTGTGAATGGGTCGATCTTAGCCCAAATGGCGATCGCTCCCTTATCCAAAACTTCCATACTGAAGAGTCACGAGATTTTTTTAACGAAACACCGCCAACAATTCGGATTATTGTTGATGCAGCCCTAGAACACGAAGCTAATTTTGCGATCGCTGGCGCTTACTACCAAATTGCTCAAGAATATCGGGAGTTGAAACAACCTCCAAGTATCGAAAGTGGCCGTCGTCGGACTATTTTTACCTTTCATGTAGATAGCGACGAAGCATTATTTATTACAGCTTACATTGTCATTCTTCCCTTTCTAGATGCAGCATCTACTCAAAAGAATATTTCCAGTATAGTGGAAATGATTAACAGTGAAATTGTTGCAAACCAAAACTTAAAATCGCCTCATATAGTGAAACAATTAAATACTCTTTTAGAACAAGCTATGAATCAGGCTACAACAATTAAACAGATGAAAAAAAATATCCAAGTAGCCGCAAAATTAAATTTTTGTAAAGCTGCAACTCAAATGGTTTTAACGAATTCCAGCGCCCACACTTTGATTGTTTATGACCATCCCAACTTTGGGAAAAGATTTATTAATCGCTCTCCTCTCAATGCTTCAGCTTATGATATATCCAGTGATTCAACAAAAAATATATTACCTTCATTAGATATCATTATAGATTTTGTCAAAGGATTTCATTATATTAATCATTAGTTATGGGGGATTGGGCATTGGGCATTGAACTAATGACAAATGACAAAAAACAAAAATTTTGGAGGAAAAAATGCGCGATACCTTTAATAAAATGATTGGTCGAACTCGCTATGTAGTGTTTCGCCTATTTCTGCACTTAGGGGGAGGTGAAGTAGCGCCAATTTTGGGAGTATTAAATAGTGCTGGACGGGATGCGATCGATGCTGATGGCGACTTAGAAGTTTTAGGAGAAGGATTGGTAGAAATTAGCCAAACCCTGCTGCAATATGATGAATATTGGCTTTCTGCTGCCAACGAAGGTGACGTATTTTGGGATGAAGGCGAAGCAGGGGATTACGTGAATGAATTATTTACTGACTCTGCCGAAAGATATCTCAGCGAACCAAATTACAGTTCCAACTCTGGATTGAATGAACCTTTATCTATACCTGTAACTCGCAATGTCATTGTGATGATTACAGTAGCTTATGAAGGAGAAGTACCAGATTTAGAAACTGACCTTTCTAACGTTCAGGCGCTCAAGGAAGGATTGAAAGCATTGATAAATTTGCATTATAAACATAGATTAAAGGCAATCCAAGTACATTTCTCGCCGGCACAGTTAGGCGATGAACTAACTAGCGATCAACTGCTGCAATATTACCCAGAATTGATTCCTTTGTAATCTGTTGGGTAGTCCGTACTTACGACTTACATCGATAAATTGTTAAGCTCAGAGATAGGACAATAATCCAATGATCATGACCATAGTACGTAAATTTACAGCCGTTTTTTTAGCTATGAGTTTGTGCCTGACAACTGTAGCCTGTGGGGGAGGAGAGCAAAATACCACTACCCCTCCAGCTAAGAACGTTAGCCAAAGCTCTACTAACACCAAACTCAGTGACGGGGAGTATCAAATACAACAAGCTACTTATGACGATGCAACTGGTGAGTATAGCCTGTTTTTACTTAACAATAATCCCCCAACCTTTGCAACCGAAAATTTGCAAATGGCACGGTTAACTGATGATGAAATCAAGCAGGGTAAGAAAACCTATCTAAAGGTAGATAAAGGACAACCGATTTTATATCTGACGGAAGACTTTAAAATTGAGTACGTCCATAACGTTACCGAGAATAAAACTAATCCCCAAACAGGACAACAAGAGACGGTTGTAGTCCGTCGAGAAAATAACTTCTGGGCACCATTTGCTGGGTCTGTGGCTGGTGCAGTGGCAGGTCAGGCGATTGGTAGTCTGTTGTTTAGACCCCAGTATTATGTACCCCCTGCCTATCAACCAGGACAAGGATTAAGTGGCTTTGGTGGATATGGTGGAAGCTATGGCCAAGCAGTTCAAAACTACCAAACTCGCTACAATGCGCCACCCGCAGCCGTGACAAATCGCACTGCCTTCCGCAATACAGGGACAATTAGAAGGTCATATCCTGGAAATTCAAATATACGCAATACACCGCGTAGCACTACAGGTAATAACCGTCCTTCTGGTTCTGGTTTTGGTGGTAGTACCTTGCAACCCTCTGGCAGAGCCACCTCACCCAGACGCAATTCTGGTAGTGGTTTTGGTAGTGGACGTAGTTCAGCACCCCGCCGCTCAACTGGTTTTGGCAGCAGACGCCGTTAGGAAATTCCAAGTTTAACGTGTCGCGGAAGTCCCCATCTTCAATGTACTCTAATGGTAGGTAAGCTAATACGCATTTAACTTGCATATTGTTGATTTTGGAGAAAAAGCGTCAATCCTTCTCCCCTGCTCCTCTGCCCCTCTGCTCCCCTGCTGTCTAAATGTGTAAATTAGGTGTTTAACAGCTTATTGTGAGCGGGGGGTGAGGATTGCATAAGCGTATTGTTTTTTTGCGTCAGCAAAAACAAATACTGGATGCATGACGAAGCGCCAAAATTTTCTGATAGAATTATTGGGTCTTGACCACCAATGCCGTAAGCGAAAACCAAGCTGTATAGGTAAGTGTCGCAAGAGAACCCTTCTCTGCGAGACGCTCCGCGAACGACTTCGCTCAGGGTAAAAGATTTGGGTCTTGGGAACCAGGACTTCTGCCTTTGGAGGGAATGTCAGACTTTCTAGTACTACGATGTCCTGGAGGCTGTTCCCAATGAATTGGGAAGCCCCGTCCGTCTTACGGCGGGGTAGTTCACTAAATAGACTGCCTAACAAGTAAAGGTAGTTGTGCATAAAGAAGCCGGAAGGTAACAAGTCAAACCTCCGGCTTCTATTTACATCTATGCAATTTGCGAGGAGGAATTATTAATTATTCGGTTAAATAATATGAAATACTAAATACAAATATTGCTAAGAGAACAGGAATCATTTTATTCAAGTCTATTCGCTTTTGTTGAACCATTTCTAAACAAGATATCGGAATCATCAGAGGCCAGAAGATAGTTGTCACCACAAACATCACAACCGATAAAAACTTATCTTCTGGATTGGAAGCAGTCTGACGTAGGGAAAATATTAACCAATTAGTTACAAAATAGCATGTCATTAATAAGTAACCAATAGTTAAAGTCAGTTGTATCTGATTCACCGTGAGTACTCCTGAAGTTATGTAAGCTTTACTATAGCCTTTCCTGTTCTAGTTAGGTACACGATGAGCCTCAATAGTGCATTTTCAACCAGGTAGAAATGAATTTACCACATCTTTAATGCGATATAAATAAGCATCCAATCAAGAAAAATTATATTAGCTATGAACCATATATTGATTTTATATCCTCTTGACTTATAGGCTAGTACAACAGCCCTGTTGATTATTCCCACACTTCCTGATGTATAAATTAAACGAGTCATCAGTACTGGCCAGGCGTAGACAAAACCATTTCCTCGTCGCTCGCTTGGCGTTGTCAAGTGCTCGTAATGTATAAAAATAACAAAAATTCCAAAACAAATAGCATAACCTATTAGCCACTTGCTGTTTGGCATAATCTGAGCAATAAAAAAAGGGATAATCATGCCTAATATAAAAACTAAGATCAGAGAATCAAACATTTATAATTTTTTCCTTTTTTCTAAAAAAAATAAACATTGTATGCCCAAATATACAATGTTTATAAAACTTACTTTTCTGTTTGTAGAGTCTCATTAACCTTCTTTGAAGAAACTTTTTAAATTTTGGATGATAAATATTCACTACCACGATCCAAAATTTAAAATTCAGCTAGCTATGAGAATAATAATTAAGCGGTCTTAAAAAATCGAATAATTTCGCGGACATGATCGAGAAATTGCCCGTCGGTAGAAAGTTGCGCGATCGCATTTCTGGCTTCTCTCCCCAAACGCTCATGTTCTGTTTGATTTGTCGCCCGTAATTCTTCTAAATTAGCGGCAATTCGAGCTAAATCTCTACGAGTTTCTTCGGCAAAACGTTGTTGAGTTGCAGATAAGGAATAGGGTTGTTCTGGGTTGAGTTGATCTTCTAATGACTGGATTTTTTGTTCCAATATAGAGAAGCGATCGCGCAGTTCAACAATATCTTCGCGCGGATACTTCCATTCTTGGCGAATCATTGCTAACCGCGCATATAAATACTCATAAGTGCGAATTGCAGGACGCAGAATTGTTAATAACAAAGCTGCACCAGAACTTATATATCCCACCGTAC
>CAXUOL010000248.1:0-8608 GCA_964252435.1 uncultured Nostoc sp. | reverse complement strand
TATCAATACAGCCGTGAATTAGACCCGATTGTGGGAGTTTCTTTTACAGGTTTATTTGATTTCTTTGTCCATGCTTTTGGTGTTAATTGGCTGCGCTGGTGGGAAGAAGGAAGACCTGCAACTTCACAAGGATTAGCTTTCAAACGTAAGGAAGAGAAATACCTAAGTTCTTGGAGGGATATTGTACATCGGGTGGTTTGGGATTATTGCGATCGCCACAATCTCAAGCGCCCAAATCGTTGCACCACAGTCCAACCCAGTGGCACTAAAGCTTTATTAACTAATGCTAGTTCAGGGTGGCATCCTCCCAAAGCCCAAAGATTCATTCGTCGAATCACCTTCGGTAAAAATGACCCAGTAGCCTTAGCTTGTATTGATTATGGTTACAACGTCATTCCCTCTCAATCAGACAAAGATGAACAGGGCAATTTGCTTAACGATCCCTTTGATCCACGGGTGAGTGAATGGCTAGTGGAAATCCCTGTTTCTGTGACTTGGGCTGATTTACCAGGGGCTGATGAAATTGATGTTTCTAAATTTTCAGTCTTAGCCCAATTTGATTTTGTCCTCCAGGTTCAACGTTGGTATGTGACTCACAATACATCAGCAACTTTGGAACTGCGCTCTGATGAAATCGAGCCTTTGGGACAGTGCATTTACGAAACCATCCAGAATGATCAAGGATATATTTCAGCGGCTCTTTTAGCACGTTTTGACGATTTACAATCATTCCCACGTTTGCCATTTGAACCAATCAATAAATCAACCTATGATCGCTTAACTCAAGAGGTGAAAGCGCGGCGCAAAACAGATGATTTCTGTGCAGTACTAAGCCGCTACGATTTAGGCGAAATGACAGAGGCTGGCCCTAGTGGTTGTGATTCTGATAAGTGTATGTTTCCCGATCAGCAACCAAGCTCATAAGGCGAAATGATAAGGGAGTAGGGAATGGGGAGTAGGGAGTGGGGGAGATGAAAAAGACAAGGGAACTACTAAACCCAATGTCCCATGCCCCATGCCCAATGCCCAATGCCCCATACCCAATCCTTTAACACGTTACGATCAATTAAGAAGTAATAATTTTTTACGGCATTGCCAGGAGTCTTTTTATGTTCATTGATGAATTGTCACCTATATTCAGAGAATTTACTCGGCATCCAGTCTCATTTGTGGGTGGGTTTTTCTCTGGTGTGCTTCGACTCAATCTGGCAGACGATCCAGTTAAAAGCTGGCTAGATAAACAGATCCGCTCAAATAGTTACACCAGTAACACAACGGATGCACATAACGGCAAAGCCACTGGCCCTCAGCAGATTTCGATTGATTAAAAACTCCAGCCATACATAGTTGAATTTACTAAAAAACACGGAGTCAGTGCTGCCGACGGCAGCGCTGACTCCTACTTTCTACAAGAATTATTTTATTTTTTGGAAGTCACTTACTACTTAATTGGCACTCTGAGCATGAGCGCGCCTACTTGGTCTGGCGTAGGACCGGGCTTGAAATTGATGTGGCACAATGCACACTCCGCCCTGAAGTTGCTGAGAGGAATTGAGCGTCGATAGTACCACTGATTATCCACACGCTGAACGGATGTATATGCCTGCCCTGCCATCGCCAGCGCGTTTGCCTGACGCTCAAAGTTGTCGCTGGGGCGATCGTTTTCCCGAAGCGGGCTAACAGTGCCGACTAACCGCATATCCTTGTTCTGATCGTTAAATATCAGCGAGATGGACTGCTTACCCTGCTCCACGTTTTCTGCTGTCGTCTCGTCGAACTCCTGTGTCAGCGCTGCGAACAAGGTGTTGAACATAAGATCGCTCGTCTGTTGAGCGATCGCAACCTTCTGGGTTGGGGGTGGATAGTCAAAAGCACGGGCAATTGACGTGAAACTAAACCCAATGACGAGCAACACCACAAAAATTCCATAGCTGACTAGCTTTTTCAGACGCATTCTCTCTCTTAATCCTTTGGTTTTGTATTGTTCCTAACTCATACCAATCCTGGGTGAAGATACATATAACAAGACCCTTTTGTAGTCTCCCCAATAACTTGGGTAAACAACGTAGCTGGGAGTAAATATATACAACTTCACAAAGAAACGATATTAGCAACTCCGCATTACGGATGGAACCTTTACCCACCAAAAGCACAAATTTATATGGCAGAGGGAAGAATTCATTTTCTATCTGCTATAATTTCTATTTGCTGTAAGAGTATATTCGCGTAGTGTCTCGTACAATATTATCATATTAAACAGGGAAAATACTAATACAGTACTAGGTAAATCTAAGTACCATCTCAACTAACAAGGTTTATGCTTGATCAATTGTTAAAGGTAGGTAAACTTCCACCGTGCTGTACTAGTTGGTTGTTCCCCTATTAAGAGATACTAAAGGCAGGTACATAGGCAAGGTAATATGGAATCCCTAACCTCTCGTATGCAGGCGGTACAGTCGCCAATTATTCCTGTGGTTGGGGAACTGATTAAAAACTCTCCTGGAACAATCTCTCTAGGACAAGGTGTTGTTTCTTACAACCCACCACATGAAGCCATAGAATTTTTAGCCAAATTTTTAGCCGAACCAGCTAATAATTTATACAAATCAGTTGAGGGAATTCCCCCTTTACTGACAGTACTTGCCAGAAAATTGCAAGCCTTCAACGGGATTGAAATCAACAGGGAAAACTGCATCGTCGTGACAGCAGGGAGCAATATGGGATTTATGAATGCCATTCTTGCTATCACTAACCCAGGCGACGAAATTATTCTGAATACGCCCTACTATTTCAATCACGAAATGGCGATCGCAATGGCTGGTTGTCGTCCGGTATTAGTGGCGACAGATGAAAATTACCAACTGCGAAAAGAAGCGATCGCTCAAGCAATTACTCCTAAAACACGGGCTGTGGTGACAATTTCACCAAATAATCCGACTGGAGTTGTCTATTCACAAGCCGCATTGCGCCAAGTAAATCAAATTTGTGGCGATCGCAGTATTTATCACATCAGCGATGAAGCTTATGAATACTTTACCTATAACGGGGTAAAACACGTTTCACCTGGCGCATTTAGTAATAGTAGCGAGTACACCATTTCTCTCTATAGCCTTTCTAAAGCATACGGTTTTGCGAGTTGGCGCATTGGCTACATGGTGATTCCCAAACACTTACTTGTCGCTGTTAAAAAAGTCCAGGATACAATTTTGATTTGTCCGCCAGTGATTTCTCAATATGCAGCTTTAGGGGCGTTGCAGGCAAAAGATGAGTATTTGAAGAGTAATATAGGAGCCATTGCTCAAGTACGCCAATTAGTATTAGACTCCCTTAACCGCCTACAAAGCTTATGTAGCATTATTCCTGCCAATGGCGCTTTCTATTTTTTACTCAAAGTTCATACTCAGATGGATGCTTTTGAGTTAGTCAAAAGACTGATCAAAGAACATAAAGTAGCAGTTATTCCAGGTACAACCTTTGGCATGGATGACGGATGCTATCTACGTGTTGCCTATGGGGCGCTGCAAAAAGAGACGGCAAAAGAAGGTATAGAGAGATTAGTCCAAGGTTTGGAAACTATAGTCAGAATTTAGGAGTCATCCAATTCCTGCCTCCTGCCTCCTTCAAAAAGGCGTTAAGAAGATGTTTGAAAAGTTATGATTGATGTATCAAATATTCTTTTACCCCACCCTAACCCTCCCCGATATATTGGGGAGGGAACCAGATTTTCTTGTTTCCCCCCAATATATCGGGGGGATTAAGGGGGGTAATCATTCGATTAGTATGACAACACACTACTTTTCAAACAACCTCTAAGCTGTGTTAGCGTACCTCATCCGCAATCCCAAATATAAAATTCAATAGATGCCAATTATTAATAAGTTAATTGAAATTGAAACTAAGCCAAAAATTAATATTCATAATATTACCCCACAAATTCAAGATTTTATTACCTCAACATCAATTAAAAATGGACAAGCTTTAGTATTTTCTCGACACACTACAACAGCATTAGCTATCAACGAAAATGAAGTCAGATTATTAGAAGATATAAAAGTGTTCTTACAAAAATTAGCACCTGAGTCAGACAGCTATTTACATAATGATTTGCATTTAAGAGATGTCCCAGAAGATGAGCCGATTAATGCTCACTCTCATTTAATGGCAATGATGTTGACCACGAGTGAGATAATTCCTATTGTGAATGGTAAATTAGCTTTGGGAACCTGGCAATCTGTGTTGTTTTTTGAGTTGGATGGGCCGCGAAAAAGAACGGTATTTGTACAAATTTCTGGCGAATAATGCAATTTCAAACCTGCAATCCTCCCAGAACAACCTAAATCTGAGAGAATTACGAACACGACCAACAACTGTATCAGTTGAATTTATCTACAGCAATTAAAAACTTGAAAGAATGTTTTCCAGCATCACCTTCCTTTCCACAAACCAAGACTTTCATTGTGTCAAAGGTAGACGCCATTAATTATGAAAAATAACGATAACTTTGTATTACGTAATACTTGGTACTATGCTCTGCCCAGCAATCAAATCAAGCCAGGTATGATGATCAGCCGCATTTTCTTAGGAGAACCAGTGCTGTTAGTTCGCAGTCAGGATGGCAAAGTGTCTGCAATGACAGACATTTGTCCCCATCGTGGTGTGCCCTTGAGTTGTGGGAGATTCAATGGGCAGGAAGTTGAATGCTGTTATCACGGTTGGCGTTTTAACTCTGCTGGGCGCTGTACTGCGATACCTTCTCTGGTAGAGGAGCAGCAAATGGATTTGAGTCGCTTTAATGTGCAGTCATATAGTGTTCGGGAAGCCCAAGGGAATATCTGGATATATATGCCCGATCCCGATAACCCTCAACCTGCATCTGAAATGGAAATTCCGGTAATTCCAGGGTTTGACGATCGCTCTCACCAGTTTGTAGAGGTGGTAAAATTCCCTTGTTTTATAGATCATGCGGTAGTAGGTCTGATGGACCCGGCTCATTCACCTTATGTTCATCGTGCTTGGTGGTGGCGAAATGAGCAATTGCACGAGGAAGTAAAGCAATTTGATGCTTCGCCCTACGGCTTTACGATGCGACGACACCGATTACCTGCGAATGGGGGTCGATTATACTGGCTGATTGGCGGTGGTGTCCCGGAAACGGAGATTTCCTTTCGTTTACCTGGAGTCAGAATTGAAGAAACCACTATTGGTAATAATCGAGTCGTTAATTTGACGGCAGTTACACCAATTTCAGACACAGAAACGGAGGTAACTTTTGCTCTTTACTGGACACTTCCTTGGGTGGGATTTTTCAAGCCACTGTTACACGTGCTGGCGCGGACTTTCATTGGCCAAGACCGGACTGTTGTGGAAAAGCAGCAGATTGGTTTGAAATATAATCCCGTGCTGCGGCTGATTAAGGACTCAGATATGCAGGCGCAGTGGTATTACCAGTTGAAGCGGGAGTATGCTCGGTCTGTGGCTGAAAGACGAGAATTTGTCAATCCTGTCAAGGGTCAAATACTCCGGTGGCGTGCTTAAATTACTCCAAAGTAAATTCGGCAAATTCTCTTTGTCCAAACAGCATATTTCGGTCTACGGCTGACAATATTTTATTATTGGCGCGTTGGCTATTTAAACAGCGACCAACTAACTGCGCGACATCTGCACGATTGATGCTACCAATAATCTGCGGATCTTCAGTTAAAACGCCATTACCCGTTGCTGGTTCTGACTTTAGTCCACCAGGACGGATGATTGTATAGGTAAGTCCACTGGCAATTAAGTGTTGTTCGGCTTTGCCTTTCTCGACTAAAACTTTTCCCAGTACCTCTAAAACTTGGGGTGAGGCAGCAACAACACTATTGCCAGCACCAATGGAAGATACAAGAATAAACTTTTGCACCCCAGCTTTAACTGCTGCATCGATCAGATTTCTATTACCAGGGTAATCCGGTCTTTCTACATCTGATGGTAAACCGCCAATTGTACTGATAACGGTGTGAATAGGTTCATCTGTCTGGATGGCACGTTCTACATCGCCAAGATTCAAGGCATCTCCCAGAACTACTTCAATACCGATTCCTTCTAGTTCAGTAGCAACTGTTGCTGTTCTCAGGAGTGCTTTGACTTTTAGCTGTTGCGCTGTGAGATATTGAGCAATTTCTCGACCAACACCGCGACTTGCTCCAGCCAGAAAAATATAAGATCCACTTGTCATAATAAAGGTAACTATTTACGCTCAAAGGATTTTATCAGAGGATTGGCAGTATTTAATAATTGCTCAAGCAACTGTGATGCTTCTGGTTGATGGCGAACATGAGTGTCAATAAACAAACTAATGATTTCACCCATCAGCAAACGGAAGCTTTCTTGAGGTTGGGTGGCGGGAAAGTCCAACATGGATGTATCTAGGGTGGAGTCTAGCCGATCAACTATCGAAAAGTGATTTGCTCCTTCCAAAAGTACTAGATAGCTGTCATTTCGTCCGCCAGTAATTGCTTCTTGGAATGTACGGATGACTGGGATGGTAGTATTTCCAGGACTTACACCATAGCGATCGCTGCTGTAAGCAATCACTCCATCGTAGGTTCCTCCCATCAGTAGAAGTGGTAGGGAGTCTGGTAAAGGTAAGATAGTACCTGCTTCATACCCCAATAATAACGCTCCCATAGTGTGTAAACCATAACCAAAAGATGCTGCAACTTGAGGGAAAAAATGAGGGTCAGCATTTTGGATTGCTACTCTACCACCTGCGGAGTGTCCACCTAAAACTATTCGTTGCAGATCAAGCATTCCAGCTAAAATACCCTCAGACTGTAACTGTTCCACTTTCGCTAGCAGTGTTGGCAAAGCCAAAGCAGTGGGAACAGTACGATAAATTGTTGGTTTCATCTTTTGAAAATCAACCCCTGGATTCAGACTAATTATTCCTGGTATAATTTCCGCAATCCAGTTAAAGAGAATCACTACTAGTCCACGTTCAGCGAGTTTAACCGCCAACCATTGATATTGTTGAGCATCACAGTTAAAGCCGTTGAAGAAAATCACTACTGGAAAAGGTGCTTTTTCTAAATCAACTGGCAAAATTTCCCCATTTCTTTCTGCCTTACGCTTCGACATCTGTACTGGATAGAGAATTTTCAGGTGAATGGTATCGTAAGGAGACTGGAAACCCTCAATTTTAGCAGCTTGGAAAAAAGCACGAACTGTCATCTGGTTCTTCCTAATATCATTTTCAGAAAATTTTTATATTGCCCAGGTACAAATTTTCTTGGCAATTCCAATGTAGCGATCGCAAATAACTGAGTAACTATAATTACAAAAATATTAGGATAGCAATTATACCTAACCCAATTGTAGGAAGTATTTTAACAAGTAATTGTGTCAATCTAGCAAATAACTTTTAAATGGATTCACTTATGGCTAAAAAATCTCAACCCAATCTAGAACAATACCAAGATGTCAGATTATCTGCTACCACAAGAATTTGGGTAATTACAGTAGCCATTCTCGGAGTTTGCGTTCCACTGTCAGCTATTACTAGAAGCGGTGCCATTCTTCCTTTGGTTGCTATTGGTGGCGCAGCTGTTGGTACAGTTGCTATTTGGCGTTCTGATGAGCAAAAATCCAAAACTAACTATTTGCACCAGCAGCAAATAGAACTGCTAGAGCAGAGATTAGCAAATTTAGAAACAATTGTTAGCAGTGATGACTTTAACTTACAAATGAAAATTAAACAGATCGAAGCAAGGGATACTTTTGGTGACTCTTCTGATGTAAGTACTACACGCAGACAACCAAAACGCAAAGGTTAAAATAATTCGTAATACCTCGACTTCGCTCGGCACAAGTTCGTAATTCCTATACTGCAAGGGTTTCATTGATTTGGAATGGTGAGGCAGTCGCTCCGAGGGGGTTCCCCTCATGAGGAACTGCCGAACCCGAAGGGGTGGTTTACTTCTGCCGTGCTGTATTAGGTTATTTTAGTGTATGTATTTCTTAACTTAACGTTACTGTAACCTCTAAAATCTGGCTCAAATTCAACTTTCCTTTACAGCCAGAAGTGTTTCTAGGGAAACAGTATCTCGTTATCCATCTCCGTTAGAATTGACTGATATCATCTAATTCTATATACTTCAACTGCATCAATTCATGAAATGTCTAAGTATTATCCATCTATCTCTTTCACGGAAACATTCGTTAATGGCTGTGTTTTATTAGACTGTTAATATTACTGAATTTTTAATTAACTAAGGTTATAAACTTGAGTAATTGGATTTGTATAGCTTACCGTAGGTATGCAATAGTTTGCCGCAGGAATGGAGATGGATTGGATTAGCTTACTCAAAGCTCAACAAACTGACTTCCTTCAACGTGTGAAAAAACCTAAAACTTATGACTTGTCTTTGCTAGAAAGTCAAGTTAAAGGTTGTCACACTGAAGTTATGGCCTTTTGGGGTGAGCCATTGGCTAGACTCCAAGAACTTTCTCGCCAACAAGCAGAAGTTCTCGCCAAAAATCCGCCGCCGACGCCGCCGGAATATCCTGAGCCTCCTGACTGGACGATACCTTTTCCCAAATACTTCCAACAACAAGCCCAAGATTATCTTTT
>CAXUOL010000247.1:0-8618 GCA_964252435.1 uncultured Nostoc sp. | reverse complement strand
GCCCTCCTCCTTCTCTGCTGTGCTAACCAAGTCATCAACCAGCCGCAAATGCCAATAGCTAACCCCAACAGTGTGACATCTACCTTGATAACAAAAATTGCTCGCACCAACAATACTATTAAAGAATAAATAATTACAGTAGCAGGTAAACTAATACTTAACCTACGGCGATTGTCGCTGACAGTATGAGGCTGTTGGAAAAGATTGTGATAAACGGTAATGATAGTTGTGGCGATCGTTGCCAGATAAACAGCAATTAAGGGAAATCCTGGTAACTGCCAACCCCAATGCAGATAACTCAACCCCAAAATATTTACTAGAGGTAATTTGCCAGGATGTAAATTGGTAAAAATAGTCCGATTTTTAGAGAGTAAAACAGTTATAGCAGTCAGGGTAGGACAGGCGATCGCAACTACAATCCAATCCACAGGATTTTGCCACAACCGAAAGCTATCCATTGCCCAAAAATTCACTGGCACTAACAAAAGAGTGGCAATCAGCAATGTCTGAGCCGTCAATCTGAGGTTATTTTGCCTAGTC
Organism: uncultured Nostoc sp.; assembly: GCA_964252435.1. GTDB lineage: Bacteria > Cyanobacteriota > Cyanobacteriia > Cyanobacteriales > Nostocaceae > Nostoc. The sequence continues at coordinate 8,078 of CAXUOL010000247.1, read as the reverse complement.
GCCCAAAAGCTTAATCCCCAAAAACTTAAAGTATAAGCAAATAAAACCCCGTATTGTCCAGAAGCAGGAAACCTCGCCCATTGACTAGCAGCCAGTACCCCAGAAGATACGACTACCAAGAAAACCCCTAGAAAAAGTAGCCAACGCACACTCAGTTCTGCCCCCAACGACTGCAACATTGTGCCAATGAAGTTGGGTTTAGCTGGTTTTTGTTGTGGTTGTTTACCGCTACTAGATTGTAAAGCTGCTATGGGCAACTGCTGCACGGGGTCGGAAGTTGCAAATACTACCTTTGTTTCAGCTTCAGCCTGAGGTTGCAACACCACCGCACACACCAGAAACTCTCGACATAATTGCCTGACTTGGGCATCAGATATTAGACCTAAATGCAGCCATATATCCAGTCCTTCTAATAACTGAGGATGGGAAGATGGCAGTCTGATTTCAATTTTTAGCGGGCGCTCAAGGGGAGATGACATAAGCGGCAGCAGTACAAGTATATACTTAAATTATTTGTTTAATTAAAGTATATTTTTGCTCTAACTGTGCCACTTATAAGGCTAATTGATATTAATTTTTAACCTAATAGAGTTCAGAATGAGCAACAAAATCCTAATGTAGGGACGCAATTTATCGCGTATTTATAATTTATCGCGTCTTTCAAGACCAATTATTTACACCAATAACCCTTAACCCAAGCATATTGATTTTTAACCTACAAGCGATATTAAAATGCCAGCTATCTACTTTTATTTTCCACCTTGCAGTCTCCCAACCCCTAGATATGCCGTGTACTTGGTTAATTATAGGACTTACGCAAAAACTCTCTCAAACTCTTACTACTTCTCTTCTCTACGAGAGGCTGCGCCAACGAGACGCTTCGCGAACGTGAACTTTGCGTCTTCTGTGCGAGACGCTACGCGTAGCTTGCTTCTCCGTAGGAGTATGCAGTTCGTTTTTCCGTTACCTGTGCGTAAGTCCTGAATTAAATTTTGTTATTTTCCAGAGAAAGTCGTCTACCTTCTGTAACTTTGAGTTATAAACTTTTTCAACTCCAGCTTTTAAAAAGTCAGACGGCTCGAACAAGAACAAAAATATGTCAGTAAAGCCATTAGTAATTTCTGGTAACTGATTTTTTCCTACAATTTGAAATTGCACTTTCGGATCGATTAATTTACCAAGTATTTGTACTGGTGGAAAAAGGTTATCTTCATCACTAATTAAAAGCGGTTTCTTCCCTTGATTAATAATATTAGCAATTTTAGGATATTCTTGGTATTTTTCTGGGAATTGGTTCCACCAAATCTGCGCTTGAGAGTGAACCATACAAGATACAACTCCGCCGATAATGACCATAAACGCTACAAATGACCAAAACTTTTTTTGCCAAGCTTGAATAGAAATAGACGCAATTTTAGTGGTCAATAGGTAAGCAACAGCTAACTGTATACCTAAAACAGAAGGAAGTGTATATCGACTAGTAGCAAATCGCTTTTGAAAGACGAAATCTGTTATCAGTAAAGGAAGCCCTAGAGATCCAATCAAAGTTAAGACAAATAACCAAACTTTTTTAGAGGTTTTTCGACATAAAAAATAAATGGAGTAGCTAATTAAAGCTAAAATAATTAAAATAAAAGGAATTAAGATAAACTTAAGTTTTCCCGGTTCGTTAGGACTAACATCTAAATCAATAAACGCACGACTAAAGATACCAGCCCACCTTGTAGCTGACATCAATAATGTTTGTTTAGTATTCGCCCAAGTGATTGCTTCTGGCTGAGGATTGCTAATAATAATCCAAATCCAAGGTACAAAAGTTATAAACCCCGCAAGCAATGATAGCACGTAGGAAATCGATATTTTACTCAATCGGAAACCTTCGATTACAACTACATAAATTCCCTGTGCAAAAGCAACCAAGGTAAAAAATAGATGAGTATAAAACCCTATTGATAATGTTGCTACATAAATGCACCAATTAACATTTGTTTGAAGGCGCATGGCTCGCAGCAGTGCTAGGCTCGATATTAATATGGCTACTATCCCTAAACTATACGATCGCGCTTCTTGTGCATACACGATATGAATAGGTGAAATAGCTACTAACCCGATGGCTATCCACCCTACTAGTGAAGACTCAAATAATTCTTGACATAGCCAATAAAGACAAGGAAAGGTAAGCAGACTAATAAATGCGGAAAAACTTCTGACCGCTGCTATAGAATTGCCAAAGCACTCTACCCAAAACCGGGTAATCAAGATGTATAATGGCAAAATCTGCGAATCTTCTAAAATAAGCCCTTTAATTGTATCAATGACATTTTTTTCAGAATTAGGATACTGGTATTTATGTAAATCTTCTATGCCAATCAAACGACCATTACCTAATTGCGTTTTCATTTCTGACTGCGTATAGCCAGATATGCGTAATGATGAAAAAACTTCATCACCCCAATAAATTTTTTTGTCAATATTGACGAAGCGAAAAAATACGCCTATTCCTAATAGGATGATAATTAAAAAGCGTAACCAATATTTAGAAATAGTCCATTTCTGTGATAGTTGCTTTTTCATGTAGTTTTTAATTTCCTCAAAGCCTTAATCAAGGTTAGTAACAAGGCAACTCATAATTTTTATTAGCATGGTGCTAATAAAAAAATAAAATTAGTATCTTGAAAGAGGAGAGTAGACTAAAATTAGAATTTATTTATAAAATGAAAAAATAAATACAAAGTATTATGTTATTTTTAACCAGTATTTATTTTACAACTTTAGGTAAAACTATACTTATAGTAAATATAATTGATTCTTTATCATCCTATAGTATAAATTAATCAATCAATAAAATATTTGTATTACAAATAAAAAGATTTTATAAAGTTTATGTAAAAGTATTATAAGTACATCTGTGAGTAGCGAAGAATACAGAGAGGCTATCGTGGAATCGTTGTAAGTTCCAAAAAAGGCACTTGCAGCAAAAATTTAGTGCTTGCTCTATACCCATTTAATTACGTAGCTTGCTTCTTAATCTGCGTTGCGAATTTTTACTTACCTTTGCTTGGACTAAATCGACCGTTGTTCCAACAGTCTAAAATACTGTGAGTATATACTACTGTAAACCGATCGATTTATAGTATGATAATTGAAATTGCGATCGCTTGCGAACACCACCCTATCGATCGAATTATGGAGAATTGACATGAGCAACAAACACATTGAGGTCAAACAGGTAGCAGGTTTCATCGGTGCCGAAATCAGCGGCGTAGACCTGTCACGTCCTTTGCACGATGATGCAGTCAAAGAAATTCGTCAAGCACTATTGAAGTGGAAAGTCGTGTTCTTTCGCGGTCAAAACATCGATCATGCGGCACAGATTGCATTCACGGCTCGTTTCGGCGAAGTGACTTACGCACATCCCCACGAAGATGAGCCGATTGAAGGCTTCTCAGAAATCCTGCCCATTGACCGCAGCCGTTATGAGCGGCGCAATGGTCTGCGCCGTTCCAGCTACGAGAGCCGTTGGCACACCGATGTCACAGCAGTTGTTAACCCACCTGCGGCGTCAATTTTGCGTGCGGTTAATGTCCCTAGCTTCGGGGGTGACACACAATGGACAAATCTAGTTGCAGCCTATGAGGGTCTGTCAGCACCCCTGCAGGCCTTGGCAGACACATTAAAAGCCGAACATCGCTTCAATGCGCGTTTGAATTTCCCCAGCAACAGCAAGATTGCCCAGCGCATCGCAGCCAATCCCCTGGTTTCAATCCACCCAGTAGTAAGGGTTCATCCTGAGACTGGTGAACGCGCATTGTACGTCAATCCTGGCTTCACCTCGCACATTATTGACGTATCACGACAAGAGAGCGATCTGCTGCTTGAGTTATTCTTCAACCAGATCACCAAGCCCGCCTACACCACCCGCTTCCGCTGGAATAACGGTGACATTGCATTCTGGGACAACCGCGCCACCTCCCATTTGGCCCCTCAAGACTTGGATCATCTGGAAGTCGAGCGTGTCCTCTATCGCACCACCATCACAGGCGATATTCCAGTTGGTCCCGATGGTTTCCGATCGCAAGTGGTTGAAGGTGAGGCGTTCAATAGCGAACTACCAACCGTATTGAAGAACAAAGCTGAGAAGTTGGAAGCAGTACCAGCGCTTTCATAAGCTACAGAGTGGTAAACAAGGGCTGCGCTGTTCGTAGCCCAGTTTACCTACTGAAGTATTTAGCAAAATATAAATTTATTTGTGTAGCATTAAGTAATTTTTACAGCAACTCCCAATGATTCATGAGAACATTTCGATTGTTTCTTTTGAGTGAATAGTGATGTCTACACCTACCCCAAACAATGGTTCAGAGACATCACCACAGCCTATTCCCTGGCGATAACTATATCGTTGGACTTAATAACAGCATAAGCTTCTTTCCCTTCAGACAAATCCAACTCTTCTACCGATACTCTGGTAATAATTGAAGTTAACTCAACTTTGTGAACAATCTCTAGCGTTACTTCACTATTAACGGCTCCAGTAACAACTCGCTTAACAACACCCTTGAGAATATTGCGAGAGCTAACTTTGAGTGGTTTCTTTTGAAGACTAATTTCTATCTCAGGCATTTGAGTGTAGATATCTTCCTCATCTGTGTTTATGGTTGGTAGCAAGTTTGATGCTGAAGAGTGTTGATTAAGACCACGTACCAGTTCTCGGAGAATCTCGGTTTTAGTTCGCTGAGACTGGCCACAAAACTCTTCCAAAATCTTTCGCTCCTCTTCTGAAGTTTGGAATGTTACCCACCCTTGTTCTTTTCTAGGCATAATTTTACCGATATAGTTGGTTAGATGTTGGTATATTTGGTACTATTTTACCTAGCATCAATTTTATGGAAGAAACCCTTCAAACGCCTTTTCTATGAAAAGAAGACAAATTTTTGGCTTCCTGGGTATAGCGATCGCTGGCTTGCTGCTAGCAATTGGTTTACCGTTGGTTACTCCTTCTCCTGTAATAGCACAGTCGAGCAACAGCATACTCGTGTCCGCAGCTGCCAGCTTAAAAGAGGCGCTGGAAGAAATTAAGCCTTTGTACCAACAAAGTAAACCAAATATCAATATTAGTTATAACTTTGGGGCTTCTGGTGCCTTGCAGCAACAGATTGAGCAAGGTGCGCCAGCCGATATCTTTATTTCTGCTGGCAAAAAGCAAGTGGATGCCTTGGAACAAAAAGGACTACTGCTACCAGGTAGTCGTACTAACCTGGCAAATAACCGTCTAGTCTTGATTGTGGCTCAGGATGTTGTTGGCATCAATAGCTTCTACAATTTAACAGATAGTAAGATTAAAAAAATTGCGATCGGTGAACCCAGAAGCGTACCCGCCGGTCAATATGGCGAGCAAGTCTTAAAGAAATTGAAACTTTACGATCGCCTCAAGTCGAAATTTGTCTTTGCTAACAATGTGCGTCAAGTTTTAGCAGCAGTAGAAAGTGGTAATGCCGAAGCAGGTTTAGTTTATGCCACTGATGCCAAAATTTCCAACAAGGTAAAAGTTGTAGTTGCTGCTGATGATAAATTTCACTCACCAATTGTCTATCCGGTAGCAATAATTAAAAGCAGTAAAAATACTTCTGCTGCCAAAGAATTTGTCCAGTTTCTATCTGGCAGTGAAGTCAAAACTGTACTCAGAAAATATGGGTTTATTGTGCGCGAAGGAGATAAAAAATAATCACTCTATTTCTTTAGTGATCGCTCTCACAAATTTTAAGAAAGATCCAAGTAATGAATAGCCTTTAAGGGGGAGAACTTAGTGGGACTTAGACAAAAAGTAGCTAGAAAAAAGCCTCAAATGTATATACAGAGAGATTTTGACATCGGTTTGCCTGGTTTGTTGATATATCTGGGTTTCAAGCATTTTTGAGCCTTCGGTGTATTTTCCTTGCCGTATATGGGTTTGAGCCTTGTTTTTGCTTCAAAAATGTTTAAGTCCCGTTAGATGTATGCAAGTTCTTCCAGTAGCTAATTTTGAATTAACCGCTTGATTATTGTTAGCCTAAGCCAAGGAGACAAATCCCTAACTTAGGCTAATCATTTAAGAAGCTGTGGACTGTAATTTTTCTAGTCGTGCCAGCACTTCTGAACTGTGAATAGTTGGGTTGACTTTGACAAAAGTCTCGCGCAAGACGCCTTGAGGATCGATGATGAAACTATGGCGCATAGATAAAAAGCCGAGCCATGAACCGTAAGCTTTGCTTACTGAACAATCAGTGTCAGCCAACAGGGGGAATTTGAGTCCCTCTGAATCGCAAAATTTGGCGTGGGAATCAATGTCATCAGCACTAACGCCAATAATCTGAGCGTTTTTTTCGAGGTATTGGGGTAAGTCTTGCTGAAAACGACGAGCCTCTATAGTACAACCAGAGGTGAAGTCTTTTGGATAAAAATACAAGACTAGCCATTTACCGCGCAAGTCAGAGAGGGAAATTTTGCCATCACCTGTATTGGTTGGCAAAGTAAACTCTGGTGCGGGTTGATTAATTGCCGGAAGTTTACCACCAAGAGCATTAGCAGTAGGGGTAAAATTCAGCCAGCCGATCGCAGAAATACAGCTGGCAAATAATATGCTTAAAAAAGTACGGCGGGAAATCATGGTGTAAACCAGAATCACAACTTTACATAAGTTTACAATTATTGGTTGCGAGAAATCTTATTCTAAGTGAGATTCGGTAGGGGTATCTGTGCTTTCGATATATTGACTATCTAGGAGAAAGACTCCTCTAGCAAAGCGAATACCCCAATATCCACCGGGTCTGCGGTCAATGACTATACCTTCTTCGCCAATATGAATTACATTAGGGGGGCGTAGCATGGGCATAGGTTCAGCAGTTTTGACATAAGCTGGTAGCGCCACAACACGGACTTTACTACCAATTGCGAATTCTTTTGACATGTTAATCAAGCTAGGAGTTTTGATTAACTCATAACTCAAAACTAGCTTGAAAGTCTACTAAATTGAGTAGAAGAACAAATAGGGAAAGGGAAAGGGGATGAAGTTTTTCCCCTTTCCGCATCTTCTGCAAGAAGTCTATATAATCTATTTTGGGATTAAGATGGGCGGCACTGCCCACCCCAGAATTATGATTTTTTGAAAGATGATTATTGAGGATTGCCTTGTTGACGGCGTGAAGGAGCATTTTGACGGAATTGCTCTAATTTTTGACGTTGTTCCGGGGTTAAGACTGCTTGAATCTGTTGTTTCTCAGACTCGCGGATTTGTTGCATTTGAGTTTTTTGTGCTTCAGTTAGATTTAAGTCAGCAAAACCACCCTTTCCTCGACGTTGACCGGGTTGCCGTTGACCTTGATCTGTTTGGCCTTGAGCTTTACGCGCTTGCCATTCAGCCCGACGTGCTTGTTTCGCTGCCTCTAATTTTGCTTTTTGTTCTGGGGTCAAAACTGCTTCAAATTTGGTGCGGCTATCGCGGCGAATCGTCTGAATTTGGGCTTTTTGGGCATCTGTTAGACCCAAATCTTTCCAAGGGCCTCTTTCTTTTTGTGGAGTTTGTGCAAGTAACACGGGTGAAGGAGAGGCTGTTTGAGCGTGAACAGCAAAGGAGGTTGCGGTTAAAGTGAGAGCGATGGCGGAAGCAACTAGCGATAATGCTTTGAGTTTCATTACTTGTCTGGTGGGTTTTTCCTGGTTGGATGCCACCATCATAAGAACTTATCTTCAGCAGTTACATGAGGAGAAAGTCATGGTTATACCCATGACTTTAGTCATGATTGACAATAGATAGTTAAGAGTTAGAAGTTAGAAGTTAGGAGTTAGGAGTTAGGAGTTAGGAGTTAGAAGTTAGGAGTTAGGAGTTAGGAGTTAGAAATTATGAAAATTTTGATTATGATGATTTTATAAGTCATTATTTAGCTGATTACCTAACGGCTTTGTTCTTTAAATTTGCTTTTGATTTCTCACTCAACGAAAAAATTAAGCGGTGAAAGCCTCGGCTCAAGTTTTCGGAATTCTTAACTTCTAACTCATAACTCATAACTCATAACTCATAACTCATAACTCATAACTCATAACTC
>CAXUOL010000246.1:0-8637 GCA_964252435.1 uncultured Nostoc sp. | reverse complement strand
TTTATAAGTGTTTATCAACTTCTATCAAGCTCTTCTGACAATTGACTGACATTCCCAATTTGGGATGCAAGATTGAGAACATGACCCTCTCTACTAGCGATCGCAACTAGTAGAATTCCCATACCTTTTTGAATCTAAAGATGACAAGAGGGTAATCCCACTCAATTTTGCTAAAAAGATGGCGGTGTTTACTACTACCTCTTGTGGGAAGCCTATCTAAACTGGAAATGTGAGCTTTTTAAAGTCATTGAAAGCTCATAGTTAATATCTATCTCTGTAAACAAAGGTGAAAATATCATGACAACTACCTTAAACTCATTTGAAACTGCTGGAGCGGCAAATATTGAAGAAGCCATTACTAATGCCATTACTGAAGCCCGGACAACTTGCGATCTAGATGGCAGTAATTCTGCTGGTTGTGCCGTAGCCTGGGACATTGTGGAAGAATTGCAAGCTGAGAAAGCTCATAAACAGCAAGCAAAATCAAACAAAACCTCTTTGGAAAACTACTGCGATCGCCATCCAGATTCTGTAGAATGTCTAATCTACGACGTTTAACAAGAAAGAATTCAGAAGTCAGGAGTCAGAATTCAGTATGAATTGGAGTCCAAGTGCAAATGAATATGTGAGTTTAAGTGCCCCACTAATTGATTCTGAATTCTGCATTCTTCTTTAACTCTTCCGTAAATCAGTTGTTGCTGATTGCGTTATTTGCTTAATTGCTTCTAAATCAAGTGGTGGTGTTTCACTTTCCATTCCCAACCACAACAGATATTCGATATTCCCAGCAGGGCCAGTGATCGGCGACCAAGTTAAGCCTTTGTATTTCCACCCTAATTCGTGGGCGGCTTGCAACACCTGGAAAATGGCATCAGCTTGGTCGTTTGGATCGCGCACAACACCTTTTTTACCCACACGCGATCTGCCAACTTCAAACTGTGGCTTGACTAATAATACAGCTTCTCGGTTAGCTTGAGTTAGTTGCCATAAAGCAGGCAGAATCTTAGTTAAAGAAATAAACGATACATCAACTACCGCCAAATCAGGAATCGGGTCATCGTCGCCGTATAACTCATCTGGTCGTAGTTGTCGTAAATTGGTACGTTCTTGCAAAATCACCCGCGAATCATTTCGTAACCGCCAGTCAACTTGTCCGTAACCGACATCAATACCGTAAACTTGTTTTGCTCCAGCTTGCAAAAGACAATCAGTAAAACCACCAGTAGAAATCCCACCATCTAAACAAATGCGCTCTACTACGGGAATGGCAAATACTGACAAAGCTTTGGAGAGTTTTTCACCGCCTCTAGAAACAAAAGGCGATCGCTCTTTAATATTTATTTTAGCTGCAATATCAACTTCTGTTCCAGGTTTATCAACTAACTGCTGATTAACAGTAACTTCCCCCGCCTGAATTAGCCGTTGTGCTAAGGCGCGAGAAGAACATAAATTTAGCTCTACTAATAGTGTGTCGAGTCGCTGTTTAGCCAATTAACTAGACTCTCCTGGTAAGATTAAAGCCAAAGCACGATTGATGATTTCTTCGCAGTTAACCAGCTTTTCTAATTCTTGGGCTTCATAACGACCTTCTTCTACTTCTAAGGAAGCCTCATCAATGGCATTTAAATAGGCTTCTGCTAAGGTTTCTAACAATTCTTCTGGCGCGAGATAATAGCCTCCAGCTTTACGCCGCTTATTTTCCCGCTGAATTTCCCGAACCGAATTCCGAATTGAGACTTCCCAAGAGCGAGTCGTGCGATTTTCAGCTTGTTGTTTAATCAGATGCAACAGCAAAATCACTGCATAGCTACGAATCGTCTTGATTATGTCATTTCGGCTCATTTCTGTTAATTCTTCAACTATAATCAATGCCCCTTGAACATCGCCCTTAACAAGCAAGTCTTTCAGGGTTAATAATTCTTCCATTATCAGCGCCTCAAACATCGGCAACTTCTATTGTGGCTTATAGAGGTTCTAGTTCAGATAACAGAAGCTAATGCATTTAATGTATGAGCGATCGCATTCCTTAGCCAGTCTAATTCAACTGTCCAGCTTAAAATAAACGTTAGAGGAGTTTTTCTTTCCTAACCAGTGGTCTAAGACTACGGAAGATTTATTATGCCATTACGACAACCTCGTTACAGCAAAGAAGAATTTGCTCGTCGCGGTGATGAAATCTACAACTCTCAAGTGCGCCCACAAGTCGAAGCAGATAATTATGGCAAAATTGTTGCAATCGATATTGAGACAGGTGGCTGGGAAATGGATACTGATGAAATCAATGCCTCAAAACGTCTTGAGACTCGCTACCCAAATGCACAAATCTGGTTTGTGCGTGTTGGTTCTCGCTATGTCCGTCGGTTCGGGGCTGGTTGCATCCACAAAACAAAATGATTATTGGAAGTGTGAATGCTGACTACGAGCCAATTATCCTTCTACGTATTTGTGGTGCTGATGCTAAAGTACATGAGCAAACCGCCATTGTTGATACAGGTTTTAATGGCTGGTTATCCCTACCGCCCGATTTCATCGCTGCATTAGAGCTACCCTGGAAAAGGCGAGGACGAGCAATTCTGGGAGATGGTAGTGAATGTGTGTTTGATGTGTATGAAGCTATTGTTGTCTGGGATGAGCAATTACGAACCATTCCGATTGATGAAGCTGAGTCAGATCCACTTGTTGGTATGTCACTGATGGAAGGTTATAGATTAACGGTAGAAGCAATCGAAGGCGGTCTTGTAAAACTTGAAAAATTGTGAGCAGTCCAATGAGTAAATGAGTGATGGGGAGCGATCGCTACTTAAATGTATTATTCTTTTGGAATACACGACATCAAAATAATTAAGATACAGCAAAATCCGTGTATTGCCGTAGTTCAGCCGGATGGAAACCCAAGACAATATCTTCGCGCAAAATACCCGCTTCTAATAATGCCTCTGCTACTGGCTGGGAAGTACCATCATATTGAATCCACACTTTATCATTAATAATATCTATATGTACCACCGAACCATGTACGCGGCGCACTCCATCCCAGCCAATGTGTAACACTTCGTAGTGGTCTCGCTCCGAGTCAATGACTGCTTCTGTCTCTATTTGACCGTTAGCAGGCTTGTGACTAGCATAGTCAAATATCAACTGACGAATAATTTCACGATACCGAGCTAGCTTATCCATCTGATAATCCTTTCTAGTTGCTCGTCAAAGACAATTAGGTTTATTCCTATACTATTAAGAATTAGCTGACCAAAGCGTTCGGAAAATATACCTTCGTAAACCCGCTTAGGAACTGCTAAATAAAGTTGGCGTTTTGGTTGTAGTTCTTTAAGCACGCTGCGATAAACTTCATACTGTACAGCTTCCTGGAGGTCATTCACGGGAGAAGGACTCAGAAAACTTTTGATTTCAACAGCTATTTTTTGATTATCCCTCTCAGCAGCAATAGTAACTCTTTCTGCTCCAATATCTACGTAAAGTTCTCTACCCCCGTATGCCAGGTATAAGGGATCGTTGGTTATTGTCCAACCATCTGCGATAAGTGCTTTAATGACTGCGGTGTGGTAGATGTCTCTGGCTGGCATTGGTCGAAAGATAGCTCCAAAAACACAGTTTTAATCTAGCAAAGTTATTTTATAGAGTTAGATTTTGCCCTTTGCGGGTAAAAGCTTGAATAAAGCCTTTCTCAACGTCTAGAGTTCACAAAAAAGCGATCGCCTTATCAAACCAAAGTGCGATCGCTATTTAAGTTTATGTCGGGCAGACACCTTGCCCACCTAAAATCTAAATATCTATCTCGCTCAACTCGCGTGTGATGTGATCGAATGGTTCATCTACAAAAGCAGTATTAACCACACCTGCTGCTGCTACTTGTTCCTTAATCAGATCCTTGAGAATTTGGATACCACGAACCGTAGGCCCAATAGGCACTCCTAGAGAATTGTAAGTTTCCCGCAGCCCTTGCAGCACTCGTTCATCCAATACATTTGTGTTCCCAGCAACCAGCGCATAGGTGGCGTAACGCAAGTAGTAGTCTAAATCCCGCAGACAAGCCGCATAACGACGAGTCGTATAAGAATTTCCACCAGGACGAATCAATTCTGGCAGTTCTTCATATAACTTCAAACCAGCTTGCTTGACAAGTGCAGCCGCATTAGTATTTATTGCCGCCGCTGCTTGTACTCTTGCTGTACCGCTATCAAAGTAAGACTTTAGGCTATCGATCGCATTCCGGTCAAAATACCGACCAGCTAGGTCATAATTCTTAATTAAACTTGTTACCGCATCGCGCATTCCTTCTTCTCCCAATCATTGCTATTTATGGTTTGATATTTATTTGGCTGCACTTATGCACCAGTAAAGTTTTGTGCTATTAAAAATAGATTCGGCACAAAAACAATCTATCCACTATCTATGGATTCTATGCCAAAGTTGACCCCTATATGATGAACTTTCCAGTTTTGTACAGGCGATCGCCGAAAGGTTAATATAACCTGATAATCGAGATATCTGTAACATAAGCTACAAAATCCGCTAATGTCTAGTATTTAAGATATTTCTGGTGTGTCACGGCCTGATTGAGATCAGCAGGGTTAGGATACTTTGGAAGATTCTGGTATTACTTTAGGAAATTGGTAGAGAAGGAGTAACAATGACAACACCACAAGAAGTCTTGAAGAGAATTCAAGATGAAAAAATTCAACTGATTGATCTCAAATTCATCGATACAGTAGGGACTTGGCAGCACCTCACACTGTTCCAAAACCAAATCGATGAGACTGCATTCACTGATGGCGTACCTTTTGACGGTTCCAGCATTCGAGGTTGGAAAGCGATCAACGAATCAGACATGACAATGGTACTCGATCCCAACACTGCTTGGATCGACCCATTCATGGAAGTGCCAACGCTAAGTATAATTTGTAGTATTAAAGAACCCCGCACGGGTGAATGGTACAATCGTTGCCCACGCGTTATTGCCCAAAAAGCAATAGATTACCTGGTTTCCACTGGTCTTGGTGATACGGCCTTCTTTGGCCCTGAAGCTGAGTTCTTTATATTTGACAGTGCTAGGTTTGCTCAAACCGCCAACGAAGGCTATTACTTCATAGACTCCGAAGAAGGTGCTTGGAATTCTGGTAAAGCTGGTACAGATAACAAACCCAACTTGGGTTATAAACCACGCTTCAAAGAAGGTTACTTCCCAGTTTCACCAACGGATTCTTTCCAAGATATCCGTACAGAGATGCTGTTGACGATGGCACAATTAGGTGTACCAATTGAAAAACATCACCACGAAGTTGCTACTGGTGGTCAGTGCGAACTAGGTTTCCGTTTTGGCAAGTTGATCGAAGCGGCTGACTGGTTGATGATTTACAAATATGTCATCAAGAACGTTGCCAAGAAATACGGTAAAACCGTCACCTTCATGCCAAAACCAATTTTTGGCGATAACGGTTCGGGAATGCACTGTCACCAGTCCATTTGGAAAGACGGCCAACCTCTGTTTGCAGGTGATAAGTATGCTGGTTTGAGCGATATGGGATTGTACTACATTGGTGGTCTTCTCAAACACGCACCAGCGCTGTTGGCAATTACCAACCCTAGCACCAACTCATACAAGCGCCTAGTACCCGGTTATGAAGCTCCTGTTAACTTGGCTTACTCCCAAGGGAACCGTTCTGCTTCTATCCGTATTCCTCTATCTGGCAGTAACCCCAAAGCCAAGCGTTTAGAATTCCGTTGTCCAGATGCTACATCTAACCCCTATTTGGCATTTGCTGCAATGCTTTGTGCTGGTCTCGATGGCATCAAGAACAAAATCCATCCTGGTGAACCCTTAGATAAGAATATCTATGAACTCTCTCCAGAAGAACTGGCAAAAGTTCCTTCAACTCCAGGTTCTTTAGAACTGGCGTTGCAAGCACTGGAAAAAGATCACGCCTTCTTGACAGAATCAGGCGTCTTCACGGAAGACTTTATCGAAAATTGGATTGACTACAAGCTAGGTAACGAAGTCAAACAGTTGCAGTTGCGTCCTCATCCTTACGAATTTTACCTCTACTACGATGCTTAATTAAGAGTCGTATCTAACTAAAAAGTAATAAGTTTTGCCACCCTAAAAGTAGAGGGTGGCTTTTTTTTCCAGAATTCTCAGTTGAGACATTGACTCAAAAAATTCAGCTTAGAATTCTTGAAACTTAGCTCATGGAAGCATGACTGGGGCCATAAATCATCCGAGTGCTAGCATCTACCTTCCCTTGAATCGGGTTCCAGTAGTGAGATGCTTCTTCAGGAAGACCAAGTTCTTGTGCCGCCCGCATCAACATTGATTGCTGGCGATTCTTGACTTGTTGATGTTCGCGCACCATTAATGCCCGAGATTTATCTGCGATAGACATAACCATAGTCCTCTCTATTTCGTGAATATATAATTTTTCTTTCCTTACAAGACTAATATAACAAAAATTCTGTAACATAAGCTACTTTTTACAAAAATTTATATTTTCTTTGCCTATAGTTTTCTGGCTTTGGGGAAAATCTCTCCAATCCACTTTTGATAACTAAAATTATCTAGCTTCAGATTGGTCTGACCTTAAAAACACACTTTACCCAAGACTGAACATTTCTTCGTTACTTTTATTTACACTTAAGTTCAACTCAAGTGATTAATTTTTGTGACTTTTACTCTTTTTTTCGTTGAAGCGGCACAAATACAGCACTCGCAAAAATTAAGTTACTATTAAATAAAGATTTACAAAAGTTTACATAATTTATGACAGTTACCTACCCGCGTAAATTTCAGAATGTTTTGAGTGCGAGAGATATATTAAAACGGGTGGTATGCGATCGCGAAATTCATCTAATTACCCTCAACCGTTACCGTTACAGTGAACAACGCAGTTGCAAAGACCTAACTGAGGTAATTGAACAACTGAATGGACAGCCACGGCAACTAGTGCGAGATTTGTCTCATCACATTTCAGATGAAGCTCGTCATGCCATGTGGCTAACTGACTTGTTGATTGATTTGGGAAGCGATATAGGAACTCCCCCTGGAATTTCCTATATTGATGAATTTGATCGGCTGCTCGACAAAGACAGCTATGACCCAAAACATAACCTAGAGGACGGCATGATTGCTGCCTTGGCCGCAATTAACGTCACCGAAAAACGGGGCTGTGAGTATTTCTCTGCGCACATTTACGCGCTTAAACAAGCACCGCAGACAGAAGAAAACATTAAAATTCGGGAAACGATTGAAAAAATTCTCCCAGAGGAAGTAGGACACGTCCGGTGGGGTAATCGTTGGCTAGGAGAACTTGCGCGTAAGAGTCCAGAACATCAGCAAAAGGTAGAGCAAGCCAAGCGAAAATATACCGCAATTGAACAAGCGGCATTTGAATCGGGGATGGATATCACCTTGGGTGCAGAATTACGGCGAGTTGCCAACTTGGTGGAAGTAGCAAATACCATGCCGCTTTGGCAACGTCCCCAATACTTGATGGAACGCTTACCCCAGACTTTGCTAGCGCCTGAATTGCAATTTACTAGAATTAAAACTGCACAAAAGGCTTGGCAGCAAAATCCACAGACATTTATCGAGAAGTTTGTGCCAATGTTCCTCAACGGCATCCAGGCAAGAGAAAGTAGCCACAAGAACACAACGGTGTAAAAGGGCATAGGGCATTGGGAAAGAGAAGGCAGGAGGCAGGAGGCAGAAGTTCTTTAATTTTGAATTTTGAATTTTGAATTGATTTCTCCCCTGCTCCCCACTCCCTTTTCTTTAACTAAAATTCATCTAAAAAGACCAAATACAAAATTTTGCATCTGGCCTTAGGTATAAAATAATTAAAAAGACTAAGATGATCTGGCAGATCCTTCCTAATACTTATTTTGTCGGGAGCCATTTACGAGGAGAACGAACCAAGGGGCAAAAGTAGGTCAAGAATAGTAGATTTGTTAGCAAGTGCAATATATCTATACTACTTGTACGAATTCCTACGCTAGATAAGCAAGAAATAAAACGAAAGGGATTTTATGCTTCGGCAAAAGACGCTAAACAGATGTCAGAGCGAAGATCGGTTACTTTTACGTAGATAATCAGCTACTGAATGTATGAGAAGAAAATCTATTGGGGAATAAAGTGAAGTTGCCTTAAGACTATTTCCTCAACAAGCAAAATGTCTGAATTAGATGTGCTTTAGATTAACTGATGGCCTAAGTAACATCTATTTATAGAGCCGTTGAGGATTGAGATGCAAAGCTTTCCACCGAATATGAGCAACAGTTGTAGAGCTTTTGAGGAGTTGGTAATGCTATCGATCAAAGCACTTAATTTGATTTACTTTTTGATCGGCAGGATTGAGGCCAACTATATATACAAAGTTTGCAGTTGAAATACTAAGCGATCGCTGAAGACTTTCGTGCGTCAACTGTATATATCTCTGCCAGAAAAACTGTGTAAAAGATGTTAGCACAACATCCTGCTTTCTGGTAATTCTGTTCCTTTGGGAAAAGAGGCATTACCCTACAGTAGTTAAACCACAGCATAGATATTTCGGACTTTTTGTGTGACTTCTCTGCGCCCACTACCGCGATGACGTGGCGCATCATCTGAAGCTTGTTCAGATGCCGCCG
>CAXUOL010000245.1:0-8644 GCA_964252435.1 uncultured Nostoc sp. | reverse complement strand
ACAAACTAATTTGAATATTGTTTACATTAGTTAATATAGTTTGAATTATTCTCACCAACTTACTTATCTATAATTTAAATTGAATTTTATGAACAAGTGCTTAGTAGCACCATGACTCGTTACTATAGAGTTCTGTTTGGATTGAGATTCCTTTGCATCAGATGGGGGAATCGGTAGGCCATAACGGATTTAAACTGTCTACTAATTTGCAAGAATCAAAAGTCTAGAGAAAATATTGACTAAAAACTATGCAAAATTTAAGTACATCGAATACTATAGGACTGAGTTTAGAGCTTTTTCATGTCCAAACCAACACTGCTTTTGAGTTATCACCAAATACTGCGGTGTTTCATATCGGTAAACCAAATGACCAAATTCCGCCGGATATTGATGTTTCCAACTTGCCAGATGCAGATGTAGTTTCTCGCATCCATGCCCGAATTCAAATCCATACAAATAATTACTTTATTGAAGATTTAGGAAGTTCTAATTGCACATTTGTCAACAACACCAGATTAGAACCTAGAACACCCTGCCAAATAAATATAGGAGATAAAATAGACCTTGGTCAAGGAGAAAAAGTTACATTTATATTTCAAGATAAGATACAATCTCAACAAAATCTTCTTCCTCTTGCAAGTTCTACAAAAATGCAGGCTCAAATTGCTTTGAACAGTAGACAAACTCCGGTGAATCAAACAACCAGGTATATAGGCTTTGCTTTGATGGTTGCAGGCATCATTATTTTAACTGCAAATATTCGTGTGGGTATATTTTTTGGTATTCCTGGTTTATTACTATGTATTTCCGGTATTTTCGTCCTTTGTCAGCAGCGAATAAACCCTAACTTAGGATGGATTTTGATAGCGCTAGGAATTGTAGTCATAGCTTTTACTGGTAATGTGTTCGCGTCAGTTAATCTTTTAATTGTTGTGGCATCATCTGCTTTATTTTTCGCCGGATATCAACTTTTGAATACTGGAAAAATCTTCAATTATGATTTGCGATCGCTCCAAAAATTAATTAAAAAATAGCTAATTTTAAATAATTCCAAATTATCTTTTTATTCTCTCCACAATGCCACTTGATGTTTCAGTTCTGTTAGATCCAAATAATCGTTAGCAAAAGCTTTCCGTAAAAGTGGATGAGGAATAAAACCATCATATTTTTGAATTTCTGGTGCTTCTGAAGTACTAACTAAATCTTCTGAGGTAATTCTTTGTTCGCACAATGAAGCAATTTCATGATAAAGGTATTTAAATTTATTCTTACCTAATTTAATTGTCAAATAATAGGGATTTACTCCCCCAATACTTGTAATTTCTAACGATTCCCGGCAGTAAGAGTTGAGCAATCTTTCTAAGGTGCGATAAGCAACCGTACCCATCCAAGGAAAAATACAGCATTTACCTTTTTCTAATTGCAAAATATTCTGCTTATCTAATCCAACCTGCTGCACCAATTGACGAACTTGATGCAAACGTTGCAAAGCATTTTTTTGTAAGTAACTGTACTCGATATTCTCAAATAAGACTTGCTGCATTCGTTGCAAAACTTTGGTATGAATAGTACCACTACCACCACGCCAATAAATACTAGATTTACCCTCAGCTTGTTTAACAAAAATAGCCTTCTTTTGAAAGTCAACTTCTATGACTTCCCAACTTCTGCCAGCTAAAGCAAATTGATTACCAACAGGAAGTGGCGTGACAATACTGCCAATTTCTGTTGCACCTTGCTTAACAATGTATTCTTGCTGTTCAGCAAAGACAGCATAAAACTGAAATTTTCTTACTACCTTTTCTCCTGCCAAACCCAGGATTAATTTACCTTGTTCAGTCTGCTGAATATGGCCAATATCAATTAAATAGCGTAGTAATAGTTGTAAATCTTCTTTTAAAAGAGCAGCAAAGGGCGGCAGACTAAAAATTTGTTTAGCTAAAACATTAGCTGAAATTTCCCCTGCTGCTGTTAAAATACTCATGGTTTGGTGATAAAGCAAACTCAAAGGATATTTAATTGGTTTAATTGGTTCAATCCATTGTTCCTCTAAATAAAGTTGAATTATCGCAATACACTGTAAAAGTTGCCAGGGGATTTGTTCTGGTAGAGAAGCTTCTACTAATGGCTTATCTTCAGCGCAGACAAAACGCATATCGGCAGCTTCTCCTCTTCTACCACTGCGTCCCAAACGCTGTAAAAAGCTAGCTACAGACAAGGGTGATTCTAACTGAATCACTCGCTCTAAATGACCGATATCTATGCCTAATTCTAGAGTCAGAGTAGCGGCGGTAATAGCTGGATTGTTGGGTTCACGCATCGCATTTTCAGCAGCTTGCCGCAAACTAGCCGATATACTCCCATGATGCACATGATATATATCTGGTAATCCTTGTTCTGTGGCGATTTGTCGCAAAGATGCAATTACAGATTCGGTACGTGTGCGATTATTAGCAAATATCAGGCATTTGCGAAACTTGCTGAGGTTGAAAATATATTGTTCATCTGCTGTCGCTTTTGATTCATCTACTTCATCAGTAATATAAAAATGTTCTACAGCTAGTTTTATTTGGCGTTTTATACCATCCATTTTTGGTGTAATTACTGGCTTATCTGTTCCCGAACGCAGCCAATTTTCAGCTATTGAGTAATCCCCAAGAGTTGCCGATAAACCAATACGACGTGGTTGTTTTTGCGTCAACTTTGCTAAACGTTGCAATTGGCAAATAATTTGACAACCGCGTTCTGAACCCATAAAGGCGTGAATTTCATCAATGATGACAAACCTTAAATCACCGAATAAGCTAGGTAGGTCTTGATTTTTATTAATTAGCAAACTTTCTAGAGATTCTGGGGTAATTTGGAGAATGCCTTGCGGATTCTTTAAAAGCTTGTTTTTTCGAGTTTGTGAAACATCGCCGTGCCAGTGCCAAACTGGAATATCTGCTTCTTTGAGTAAGTCGTTGAGACGCTCAAATTGATCGTTAATTAAAGCTTTGATTGGACTAATATATAATGCGCCAATTGTGGACGAAGGGTTGGTATGTAATAGAGTCAAAACTGGTAGAAAAGCTGCTTCTGTTTTACCAGCAGCAGTTGCAGCAGTAACTAGCAAGTGAGCATCAGTGTCAAATATAACTTGACAAGCGGCAATTTGAACTGGACGTAATTCAGTCCACTGGTGATGATAAATATATTCTTGGATGAAGGGTGCAAGTCGGCTAAAGGCATCGCTCATATTTTTTATGGATGAAATTTTTAGTAAAACTACTCCTTGGTATTTCAGAACTCTCAAATCATGGATCGATGAGGTCTATACTTGGAATTACCGATTACTAAAAGCGATCGCTACCCTTAAATTTCTGTCGTAGAATATCTACGACAAGAGCATTGGTGGCAGAAGTTCCACCTACTATGTCATATATGAAGATTGTTGCTTAATTGTTTTATGTCTATTCAAGTCTACGGAATTCCCAATTGCAGCACTTGCAAAAAAGCTTTGACGTGGCTCCAACACAACAATATTGACCATGAGTTTATCAACACCAAAGATACTCCGCCGACTCGTGAGATGATTCAAAACTGGGTGAAGTCTTTGGGTTTTGCTCCCATGCGAAACACCTCTGGTCAATCTTACCGCGCTTTAGGAGATGAAAAGAAGACTTGGGCTGACGAACAGTGGGTTGATGCATTCACTCATGATGCAATGCTGCTCAAACGTCCACTTTTCGTTAAAGATGGAACAGCTGTGCTGGTTGGCTTTAGAGATGAGGGAATGAGTATTTTCAGTTTTTACTCCTATTGACTCAATGCAGATTAACATCCGTCAGTCAAACTGAAGTAATAGAGCAAGTATATAATGAGGCAAAAACCATGAAGAAGTATAAGGAAACATTACGTGTCATCCTTGCTATATCCATCATTGTGGTTGGAGTAACACACTTTGTTGTTCCAGAAGAATATGTCAAAATTGTGCCGCCGCAACTACCTTACCCTTTAGGATTAGTTTATCTCAGTGGCTTTTATGAAATTTTGGGTGGTATTGGGTTATTAGTTCCGCCTGTAAGTCAAGCTGCTGCTTGGGGACTTCTTGCACTTTTTATTGCTGTTTACCCTGCCAATATTAACATGGCGGTTAATCTTATTAAGATTGAACATATACCAAACTCACCTTGGGTACACGTAGTCAGGCTTCCCCTTCAAGCAGTTTTAATTGCTTGGGCTTGGTGGTACACAAAATCTTCGGTTGGGGAAAAACAAGCTTCTATCATTCCTAAGTCAATGATTCCCAAGGAACTAGAATTAGAATAAGTGCGTTTTTTTATATCTGAATCATGCGCCTTACAACTTTGTTTGGAATAACCCTCTCGTTAGCAATAGGCATTGGAGAAGTTACGCTTCCGGTGACTCAAGCTGTGCAGCTTAGAGATGGCCTAGTCTATTTCGTCCAACCGCCGAAACTTGTTGAAGCGATAACTACTTACAAAGATGTTAATGTTTTGAGCGCAACTTACTATTTCACCATCAATGTGCCGGAAAATGCTGGAGAATCCCTCCAGAAGGTAACGATCGCCCAAAAAGAGGGATCGGAAAACATTCGTTACAATCTTGATGATACCCGTGCATTTGTCGGAACACGCGATCGCAAAGAAACGCAACTGAAACTAGGCTCAGTCACAAACGAGCGCAAGACACGCACTGTTTCTGTAAACTTTGACCCACCTGTAACTCCAGGACAGACAATTACCATTGCCCTCCGCCCTGTAAGTAATCCAAGCTTTTCTGGTGTTTATTTATTCGGTGTTACAGCATTCCCTGTGGGTGAAAAAGCTCACGGTCAATTTCTCGGCTTTGGACGGTTTCAGTTTTACAGCAATTGGGGAAGTTGGTGGTTCCCATAGAGGGAATAGGGAATAGGGAACATTTTCTAAAAGTTGTGTTATAAAAACGGGCAAGAGTCTTAAACAATACGAAACGGCTTACCATCAAGCTTTTTCGTTAAATATCTTTAAGGATTCAGGAAAAATTAGCTGTATTTTTCCTGAGTCGCTGACGTATACTCTGATTTTTCGGTAAATGCGTAATTATTACAGCAATAGAATCAAATGCTACTGTAAGCAATCAAGCTTTAGCGTTTAATCATCAGTAATCTTTAAAAAATAGAAAAAAATTATGTTAAGTATTCCTATTAAACTAAATTTACCTCTTACACCCCGTATAGTAACTTCCTTACCTGGGCCTCGCGCTCAAGCAATTGTACAACGCGATCGCGCTGTAACTTCCCCTTCTTACACCCGCGATTACCCGTTAGTTGTATCTCGCGGCCAGGGCTGTATGGTGGAAGATGTGGATGGCAATGTATTTCTGGATATGACCGCAGGTATTGCCGTTACCGCCACCGGACACGCTCACCCGGAAGTCGTCAAGGCAATTCAAGAACAGTCGGCGCGTCTGCTGCACATGTCAAGGACAGATTTTTATTATGAGCCGATGGTAGAACTAGCGGAACAATTAGCAATTCGCGCTCCCTATCCCCGGTTTGATTTTGATGAGACGGCATTGGGAATGGGTGTGGAGATATTTGTGAGATGCGTGAAGAAGTTTTTTAGTTGAGTGGGTGTAAATTGGATATTTTTTTAGTCTGCTTAATTTACACCCAACTTTCCCAAGAAATTTCTCTTACTTGTCGCATTCGCTCGAAGTCGCTATCAGATGAAACAAGAGTCAATGAATGACGTAAAACTGTAGCAGCTATCCAGAGGTCATTTTCACTAATGCCTATGGTATTCAATTTAGTTGTTTTACGTTTATTTTTTTCTTTTGGGCCAAATTGTTTGATAATTTCTGATTTAAAATCACCGTATATTTCTGTTGTTTCTTTGTCGATCCCGTATAGGTTAATTCGTTTGATAAATGCATTGATTTTTATTAAATTAGCAGCTTTTTGATGTGAATTTTGCGCCATAAAGTGCAACTCACCAGCAACAATAACACTAGTTGCTAATTGTACCTGACCAAGCGATCGCAAGTGATTCACAACACTAGGCATTCCTTCCATCAAAAAGGAACAGTGATTAGTATCCAAGAGATACATAATTACAATTCTAGAGGTATCCGACTGTCATGAACTAGTTGCAGGCATTCTTTAATATCTGAACCTTCCCAACTGCCCACAAATTCTAATAAATCTTCAGCAGTAGAACCTGTTAAGGTGTGCTCTGTTGTAAGCGTTTGAGCAGGTTGGCTATCTGAAGATATACTATTTTTTTCATGTTTGGCTTGCAAAGATTGCACAAAGTCTAAAATTTCCTGCAATAAGGGTTCAGGTAATTTTTCTAGTTCTTGGTTAATTTGTTCTTTAATAGTCATTATTACCCCTGTATTTACATGATTGAAAAACTGGGTATTGAATTTATATCCTAATCTAATATTGATTGCGGCTTTTTGTGTTTGCAAAGCGTGCGCCTGAGTACCTCGCTTATTTAAACAGTGCCAAGTAACGAAAAGCTAGAACCCGCAAGGCTTCGTGGAATATATCTTGTTCACAAAGTTTTACAAATCTCGTAAACCTTTATACATTACAATTTACAAGTCTGGACGCGAGAGAAGAATTTGATTGTTCTTTGGTTTGGTTCCTTTCTTTCGCGATACATCACATGCCGGATTCTTCTTGATCGTGCAACCGTTTGTGGAAGCGTAGGGAGATGCCCCTGGGTAGAGTCTAGCGAATAGTTGTATTCATTGTCCTTTACCCAGCCTTCATTATTGCGCCAGCCTAAGCGATCGCCCAAAAGACACTCCGTTTCATAATCTACTTTGCCACCGCATTCTAGCCAAATACGTTTTTGTACGCTAAAGCCAAAATGACCATTGCTGTATTTTACCCACAATTGGTCAATTGTGCGTAAGTCTGTGCAGGGAAAATTTTCAATGGATTTTTCGTCAAGCCAGCCTTGCTGTTCTCTTTTGGCTACTTTCAGCATGACTCTGGTGGTTTCTTGGTTTGCTGCTTTCCATTGGCCCGCTTTGAGTAAATTTTGTAGGTTTTGGTAATTGACCCCCACATCTGAAGCTAATATCAATACTTCTATACTCTTAATTTCTACAAAATACCTCCCCGGTTGCGAGGAGGAGAGAAAATTCAACCACTCTTCCATTGTCTGGGGTCGATCTTTTGCCTCTAATGCCATACCTTGCAGAATCGCTTCATTTACAGCATCACTAAGACTGGGGACAAGTTGCTTTGGTGGTACTAATTCCTCTTGCTCATACTTGCGGTCAAATGAATTGGTGGGGCGTTCTCCAGTGATGGCATAGTACAAAGATCCAGCTAAACAGTAGATATCAACTGTTGAGTGACGAATCCCTTTGCGTGTTAACTCATACGGTGCAAATACCTTGTTACCAAAAGACCTAGATAGGGTACTCGGTGGAGACATATCGCCGGCAATACCAAAGTCAATTAATACTGCTTTGCCTGAGTTAGGAATATTTGGATCAAAGTTGAGCATAATATTGGGAGGAGTGACATCAAGATGAAAAACTCCTTTTTTATGTACCTCTACCAAGGCTAAACCTATTTGGTGGATGTATTTTACAGCTTCAGTTTCGGGTAATTTCCCTTGGCGTTGCACGTATTCCCATAAACTCTCGCCTGCTATATATTGCATCTCTAAGCAGTAGCGACCATCTTCTTCAACAAAAAAGTCGAATACTTGCACAATATGGGGATGTGAGTCTGTACAACACATTGCTAGCATCTGTGCTTCTTTTTTGAAGCGTTCAACATATTTGGGATAATCTGGATCTCGTTGGACGCTGATGTTGGGGGTTTTGATGACGACTCGGCGGTTTAGCTTGGTATGCATTGCTTGGTAGGTAACTGCAAAACCGCCACCACCCAACTGTTTTTCTATCTTGTATTTGCCGTTATGTATTAGCTGTCCGTTTTGCCAGAACATATACCCACATTTATTGATGGCTAATGTTGATTCTGACACGCTTTTTGTGAGTTATGGTAGTTGACGTTGGTGAATTAGAAGATGAATAGCTCACGCAGAGGCGCAGAGATGAAGATTGAGGTTTTCTGGCTATTGCTAAAATAACTATTGCAGTCGCAAAAGCAACAAATGTGACTTTAAAACTAACTATTGGAGTCGCAAAAGCAACAAATGCGACTTTAAAACTAACTTTTGGAGTCGCAAAAGCAACAAATGCGACTTTAAAACTAACTTTTGGAGTCGCAAAAGCAACAAATGTGACTTCAAAACTAACTTTTGCGTAGACGTGACCTACTACCTATTTTGTGGTTGAGTGGAAGACGATGGGGTTTGTTGTGTCGGGGGTGCTGGTTTGCCTGGAAACCAATCTTTGAATAAGTCTGTGCCATCTTTGATTCCTGATATCAAGGCTGCAAATAATGCTACTACACCCATAATTTCTAATATCCGTGCCCATAAAGGCTGTGTCCAAAGAAGTTTGGGAAGAGAAAGACTTGCTGTGTTTAAACCCAATTCCTTTAACCAGTGTTCTACTGTTTCGGGACGGTTGTCGGGTTGTAGTTCCATTGCGTGGAGAATGGCTTGATTGACGCGATCGCTAATCTTATCATTCAATTCGTTAGGTGGAATTAAACGTTTATTGT